>NZ_JACVUQ010000040.1:0-295 GCF_016516525.1 Lactococcus sp. S64
GTTGCTATCAGATACTGAATCAGAGATTGAATCCGATGTTGATGCACTATCTGAAACAGAATCGCTCGTACTATCACTCATAGATTCACTATCAGATATAGAATTAGAGTCACTTAGTGAATTACTATCAGAAATTGAGTCGCTATCTGATAGTGAATCACTTATACTATCACTCGTAGATTCACTATCAGATATAGAATCAGAGTCACTTAGTGAATTGCTATCGGAAATTGAATCGCTTGTACTATCACTCGTAGAGCCACTATCCGAATCACTTAAGGAGTCACTATCGGAA
>NZ_JACVUQ010000041.1:0-277 GCF_016516525.1 Lactococcus sp. S64
TGGTTTATCAGGTTTCGTATAACTTGAATGCTCAAAGTTTTTGACGATTTCGGCAATGGTTGCTTCTAATTGTGTCGGTACCTCTTCTTTGACTGCTCCTTGGTCAATGAGGTCTTCACGTGTGTCATAAAGCAATTCCCATTGTCCAGATTCATTGACACGGTAAATCCGTTCATCTTTGATTTCTTCGGTTGTTGCATGAGGGTTGTAATCCACACCGCCATAACCTGATTGGAAGAGTTCATAAACTTCACTTTCCCCCACTCGAAGATAACCA
>NZ_JACVUQ010000042.1:0-259 GCF_016516525.1 Lactococcus sp. S64
AGAATTCCTAGATGAATTGACCTCAGTTGCACGTATTGGACGTTCTCTTGGCGTTCACTTGATTCTTGCGACTCAAAAACCAGATGGTGTCGTCAATGATCAAATTGACGCCAATGCCAAATCTAAAGTTGCGCTCAAAATGTCAGACGAGGCCAATTCTAAAGCTTTGATTAAAACAGGCGATGCTGCTCACATCACTAATGCGGGGCGTGGTTATCTTCGAGTGGGGGAAAGTGAAGTTTATGAACTCTTCCAATCA
>NZ_JACVUQ010000043.1:0-244 GCF_016516525.1 Lactococcus sp. S64
GATTAAACCTAGGGTTTGATTTCTTAAATCCAAAGCGACAGGAACATCTTCTTGTTGGCTATATTTCTCAACTAAAGCTTTTACGTGGGTTGCCCATTCATCTTCATCACGTGAAGTATAGTCTGTTTCAACTTTCAATCCTGAGGGTTGGGTTCCAGTTCCTAGTGAAACTTGTAGAAAATCTTTATTATTGACCATTCGTTCATAAAGACGAGAATCATATTTTTCAATCATCTCCAATAAT
>NZ_JACVUQ010000044.1:0-240 GCF_016516525.1 Lactococcus sp. S64
AATGGAATCGCTTGTACTATCACTTGTAGATTCACTATCAGATATGGAATCTGAGTCACTTAGTGAGTCGCTGTCCGAAACGGAATCGCTCGTACTATCACTCGTAGATTCACTATCGGATATGGAATCAGAATCACTTAATGAATTACTATCAGAAATTGAATCACTATCGGAAACTGAATCACTCACACTATCACTCGTAGATTCACTATCAGATATGGAATCTGAGTCACTTAATGA
>NZ_JACVUQ010000045.1:0-225 GCF_016516525.1 Lactococcus sp. S64
CTATCTGAAACTGAATCGCTGATTGAATCGGATGTTGAATCACTATCTGAAACTGAGTCACTGATTGAGTCAGACGTTGAATCACTATCTGAAACTGAATCGCTGATTGAGTCAGAGGTTGAGTCGCTATCTGAATCGCTTAGAGAATCACTATCGGATACAGAGTCTGATACAGAATCACTTGTGGAATCTGATAATGAATCAGAATCACTGTTGGAATCACTA
>NZ_JACVUQ010000046.1:0-222 GCF_016516525.1 Lactococcus sp. S64
GCCGAAGTGCCTTTCGACTTTGGGCTTTAGCCCATTAGCGAGAAAGGACAGCGGAGGAGACAATGGCGACGTAGACCGAACGAAGGTCGGCGAGGCCGATTATTTACCTAAAACGGATTTAAGCTCTTCAACCTTATCTGTTTGTTCCCATGGCAATTCTACATCTGTACGGCCGAAGTGCCTTTCGACTTTGGGCTTTAGCCCATTAGCGAGAAAGGACAG
>NZ_JACVUQ010000047.1:0-222 GCF_016516525.1 Lactococcus sp. S64
CAGTGATTCCGTTTCAGATAGTGATTCGACATCCGATTCAATTAGTGATTCAGTTTCAGATAGCGATTCAACATCCGATTCAATCTCTGATTCAGTTTCAGATAGCGACTCAACGTCTGACTCAATCTCTGATTCGGTTTCAGATAGCGACTCAACGTCAGATTCAATTTCTGACTCAGTTTCAGATAGTGATTCAACATCCGATTCAATCTCTGATTCAGT
>NZ_JACVUQ010000048.1:0-219 GCF_016516525.1 Lactococcus sp. S64
CCATCGATAAATCGTAGTATGGCAACATTGACTCCACGGTCATAAAGCAGTCCTTGGACTTCATGATAGTTCAAATTGTAACAAAGATAGTAGCATATAACTACAATAATCACATCTTTTTGGAATTGTTTGGCTCTCAAATGATTCATCTATCAAGAATAACTAACATTTTTCTCCATTTTACAATAAAATAGGATTTATGGGAAACTTCGCAACAGA
>NZ_JACVUQ010000049.1:0-211 GCF_016516525.1 Lactococcus sp. S64
AATATCTGCGACATGAGGGAGATTTTTAAGTGGTAAGAGTCCATTTGTTCCGAAATCAAATAAATTGAATTGTACTTGTTCAGGTGTGTTTTGACGAGCCAAGTTCATCACCATTGTTTGAAGAGTAACTGACTTACCAAATCCAGGGCTAGAGAAGACAACAGTATGAGAAGTTTCTTCTAAATTATAGTTGTAAACTTCTTGACTTTGC
>NZ_JACVUQ010000004.1:0-250959 GCF_016516525.1 Lactococcus sp. S64
TAAACTTGTCAAGAATTAACTGTGACTTTTATACCTTTTTTTATCTTACGTCCGGAAAATCCCACGGTTGTCATGTTTTATCATGTATACTTTTTATAACTTATATTCATAATTGGATCGATTTTTCACTTATTATGATAAATCCATGAACTAAATCTCACTCAAAATTTGAATTAATAATAAAAAAATAAGTACCAGTAATTACTGACACTTATTTTTTTATTATTATTATATGAAATTATTTTACTTTTGCTGTTGTTGCAATAACTTCTACTGCTTTTTTCATTGCAATATCATGTTTAAGCATATCAACCGGAAGAAGTTTTTCAACTTGTTCAACAGGCATGTTGTATTGACCAGCAAGATCTTCAATTTCTGCTTTAACTTCTTCATCTGAAGTTGTAAAGTTTTCAGCAGCAGCAATTGCTTCGATTACCAAGTTTGTACGCACGCGTTTGTCAGCGTCTGCTTCATATTGTTTATGAAGATCATCTTCAGAAGTTCCAGTAATTTGGAAGTACATTTCTGGAGAGATTCCTTGTTGTTGCATTCCACCAAGAAATTCGTTCATAGCGCGATGAACTTCTTCGTGAATCATTTCTTCTGGAATTTCTTTGATTTCAGCATTGGCAACAGCAGCTTCGATTGCAGCAGTTTCTACAGCATCATCATAAGCTTCTGCTTTTGATTCTTCAAGTTCTTTACGGAATTTAGCTTTAAGCTCATCCAAAGTTTCAACTTCTTCGTCAATATCTTTAGCAAGTTCATCATCAAGTTCTGGTAATTCTTTTGCTTTTACTTCATTAACAGTTGTAACAAAGAGTGCTTCTTTACCAGCAAGTTCTTCAGCTTGATAGTTTTCTGGGAATGTAACTTTAACTTCTACAGTTTCACCAGCTTTAGTTCCAACAAGTTGTTCTTCAAATCCTGGAATGAATTGACCTGAACCAAGTTCAAGACTGTGATTAGAACCTTTTCCACCTTCAAATTCAACACCATCAACTGAACCAACGAAGTCAATAACAACAGTATCACCATTTTCAGCAGCAGTTTCTTTTACTACAAGTTCAGCTAAATTGTTTTGAGAGTTAGTCAAGCGTGTTTCAACTTCTTCGTCAGAAACTTCTTTTGTTGCTTCTACTTCAACTGTAAGGTCTTTATAGTCACCAAGTGAAACTGTTGGTTTTACAACAACTTCTGCAGTCAATTCCCAGTCAGAACCTTTTTCCATTTTTGCAACATCAATTTTTGGTTGTGCAACTGGTTCGATACCAGCTTCTTTTACAGCTGCATCATAAGCAGTTGGAAGAACAGCGTTTAAAGCTTCTTCAAAAAGTGCTTCTTCACCGTACATTTTATTAAACATTTGACGGCTGATTTTACCTTTACGGAAACCAGGAACGCTAATGTTAGCTTTTACTTTATTAAAGGCTTTGTCAAGCCCAGTTTTAATTGTTTCTTGGTCAATTGAAAATGAGAGTGTACCTTTAGTATCACTAGTTTTTTCAAAACTTACAGTCATTTTTTTCTCCTTATTTTGAGCCTGAGCTCAGAAATTCATACCTTTCAAGAATAGCATAAAATCCGCTATATTTCAAGAAAGACTAGCTTTTTTGACTTATAAAATGTAATTTCTTAGCAAAATAAAAGGCCTGATTTTTCCGAATCAAGTCTTTTATTATTTTGCAGGGCTAAGTTTATCCATAACTTCTTTCCATAAATTATGGTTGAAAACGTTGGAAGGATTTCCTCCACCTAGAAAACCATAACCAACCATAAGTCCTAAAACGGCGGCAAGAACTAGTAGAACTATAACAAAAATAATAATAGAGAGTCTTAGTCCTAAAAATTTTATGGTTTTCTTAAACATTAGCCTTCTCCTTCTCCTTCTCCGTCTTCGTCTTCTACACGAATAATATCAGCTCCCAGAGCTTTTAATTTTTCATGGAATTTATAGTAGCCTCGGTCTAAATGACTTAATCTTCTAACAGTTGTTTGCCCTTTGGCAACCAATCCCAAAAGAATCAATGCGGCACTTGCACGTAAATCTGTTGATTTTACCGCAGCACCTTGTAAATTTGAGTTTCCTTGAATAAGCGCTGTATTTCTAGTAATGTCAACTTCCAATCCCATACGACGCATTTCTTCCAAATGTTGGAAACGATTTTCAAATACTGTCTCTACCATCACTGATTCTCCCACGGCAATGGCCTGAGCAGCTGTCATTTGTGATTGCATATCTGTAGGAAATCCTGGGTGTGGTAAAGTCTTAACGCTTGTTGCTTTTAGTTTTTCAGGCCCAACAACTCGAAGTCCAGATTCTTCTTGGGTAAAATTAACACCCATTTCGCTAAGTTTTGAAATCAATGGACGGTTATGTTCAGCAATCGCATCTTTGATTAAAACATCACCTTGTGTCATTGCGGCCGCAACCATGAAAGTTCCTGCTTCAATTCGGTCTTGAACAACTGAATGGTTTGCCCCATGCATTTTTTCAACACCTTTAATAATAATTGTATCTGTTCCGGCCCCCTTAACATTTGCTCCCATTTTATTTAGGAGGTTTGCTAAGTCAACAATTTCTGGTTCACGTGCTGCATTTTCAAGTGTCGTTGTCCCGTCAGCTAGTGTCGCAGCAAGAATAAGATTTTGAGTAGCTCCTACTGATGGAAAGTCAAGATAAATATGAGCTCCTTTTAATTTATCAGCCTTAGCTTCAATATAACCAGCATTTTGAGTGATTGTTGCTCCCATTTGTTCAAAACCGCGTAAATGTAAATCAATTGGTCGAGATCCAATGGAACATCCACCTGGCATTGATACACGTGCTTGTCCGTTGCGGGCTAAGATTGGTCCCATAACAACGATTGAGGCACGCATTTTGCTGACATACTCATATGGTGCAGTTGTTTTTATTTCTGAATTTGATTTAGCAATAATTTTCTTTGCTTCTTGGTCAAAGCTAATCGCAGTTCCAAGATGATTTACCAAATTATTCATCATAAAAACGTCGCTTAAAATAGGGACATTAGTAAGTACAACTTCACCCTCACTAGCGAGTAATGTTGCTGCAAGAAGAGGAAGAACGGCGTTCTTTGCTCCTTCAATTTCAACTTCACCTTGAAGTTTTGTTTGCCCACCTTTTACAATTATTTTATCCATCATTTAAATCCTATTTTTCCTCTAAATTTTATTTTATATTTTTAGATTATAACACAAAAGTACCTTCCATTTTTCTGAAATATTTCACTCTATTTATTTTTTGATGTATTTTTGTATTTCAGAAATTAAGTATGAGGGGGCAGTGAATACTCGCTCTCTACAGTTAAAATGGGGACTTTCACCCGATATGGTCAATGTAACATAGCCAATTCTTTCAGCAATAATACTTCCGGCTGCATAATCCCAAGGTTGAAGACTACTGAAATACCCAATTATTTTTCCTTCCAGAAGCTGACCATAGCTGATACCTGCACTGCCAATGATACGAACCCCTAAAGTTTGATGGCTTAAATCTAACAAGCCTCCACTATTAGATCTATACATGTAACTATTCACTCCAAGCAAACTTTGAGCCAAAGGTCTTTCTTTGAGTTCCAATTCTTTTTGATTACAAAAGGCTTTGTGGCTATCACACCAATAAAGTTTATCCTTCATTACATCTAGTATCAGACCAAATTTACCAACACCATACTCATAATAAGCAAGCATCACAGCAAAATTATCTTTTTGAACAATAAAATTTGTTGTTCCATCAATTGGGTCTAAGACCCAGAGATGCGGAATTTCTGAATCGAACTTTATTTTTTCTTCGTCTTCTTCGGCTAAAATTTTATCTTCCGGAAAATGATGGAGAATATTGGCTACTATTTGTTCTTGGACTTCTTTGTCAAAATTTGTCACTAAGTCATCATAGCGAGTCTTTTCAGTAATTTCCAACGGAGCAGCTATATTTTCTTTTAAGAAATTTCCAGCATCTCTTACCCAATCTTTAGCTAATTCAAGCCTTGTCAGCACTGACAAATCGTTTTCCACTAGCTTTTACCTCCTTGACTGCATGATAAAGTGAGTAACCACTGCTTAGTTCAAAATCACGCCCAAGCTGTTTTTCTTGCATTTTTGAGGGAACAATCTTTTTGAAAGCATTATAGGATTCTAAAAAAACTTCTTTTTCAACTTTGCTTTCATAAAATTTTTCAACTTGATTGAAAAAAGAGAGCACTTCTGTCATTTCAGTAGTACTCCAACTTAAATCAAGAGGATAATTATAATTTTCTTTCATGCTTCTCCTGCCCGTTCAGGCTAAAAAATCTATAAAATTCAGCAAAAATTTACTGACAGAATTGTTGTCAGTAAATTTTGCTGCCTAAATCTTAATCTATTGTACTTAACATTTCTGCTCGACGATATTCACGTGGCAAAAATGCACGAATTTCATCCTCGTTAAAGCCAATTTGTAGGTGCTTTGAGTCAGTAATAATTGGACGTCTTAATAGATTTGGAAATTCTGTTACCAAGTCTAATAATTCATTAATAGTCAAATTATCAACATCCACAGCCAATTTTTGAAAAACTTTTGACCGTGTCGAAATAATATCTTCTGTTCCATTTTCCGTTTTCGTCAAGATATGACGCAAATCGTTTGTTGTCATCGGTTGTGTCAAAATGTTGTGCTCTACAAAGGGAACCTTATGGCTTTGCAACCAAGCGCGCGCTTTACGGCAACTGGTACATGATGGCGACAAATATAAATCAATCACAGTCCTATTTCCCATCCTTTTAAAATTATCAGTAAGTTTATTTTTCTCCTCATTGGATAAAAACTAATTTACATCTGCTAAGTATTATATCAAAATTAATATCGCAAAAAAAGTGACGTTATGATTTTTAGTAATTATTTTCTTCTAAAAATTACGAAATCACTCATTCATTTCTTCAAAAGTTTCTTGTAAATCTTCAAAATCAAGCAAATAAACTTCATAATTAGTGTTTTGTTTCATTTTTTCAACCATATATTTTAATTTTGTCTCATTTTCTTCATCGTAAAAAACAAAAGCTCCCTCGGTATTTTCCAGTATAAAATCATTGTACTGGCGGAATTGGCTTGGACTTTCATAAGTTTCAAAAGCATATTTCACAAAATCTACTTGCTTGAAAGCTGCCAACTTAACTTGATTACTTTCGTTCCAATTTTGGCCATGTGTTTCAAAAGAAAAAATTGTCCCAATTTGAAAGTCATAATCTGTCTGAAGTTCCTTTGCTACTTCCAACGCCCAGTATTCAAAACCCAAATTACCTGTAAAAATAATCCAACGAAGGCCTTCCTCCAAAAAATTAATTAATTTTCTTCTAATTGTTTTTTTTATTATTGATACTTTTATGTCTTTTTCATTGAAAATACCTAGGTCAAAACTTGTATAACCCATGATTAGTAGTGAATTCATAAATATTTTCCCCTTGTAAAATTTATGTTATAATAGACATTATATAACTAACTGAGAATTTTATAAAGGTAGAAAACAGAATGGTTAATTATCCTAATGGAAGGTCGCGAGCTTACAGCACTGTTCCTAAGAAAAAAAAATCACTGACAGAGCTGTCAGTAACTAAAAAAAGCACCTCAAAAACCAAAGGGATGGTTGCCTTCGGGAAGCGGGGAATGAATTTTGAAGCTGAAATTAATGCAACAAATGAGTATTATCTTTCTCGTGGACTTGCAGTTATTCACAAAAAGCCAACACCAATTCAAATCGTTAAAGTAGATTATCCACAAAGGAGTCGTGCAAAAATTACAGAAGCTTACTTCAGGCAAGCATCTACTACTGACTACTCTGGAGTCTATAAAGGTCACTACATCGACTTTGAAGCAAAGGAAACACAGCAAAAAACTGTTTTCCCTCTAAAAAATTTCCATGAGCATCAAATTGTTCACATGAGTAATGTTCTCGCTCAAGGGGGAATTGCTTTTGTCCTCTTGCACTTTGCAAGGTTAAATGAAACATATCTTCTTCCATCTTCGTGTTTGATTACTTTTTATTACGAAAAAGGCGGTTTAAAGTCAATTCCGCTTTCTCATATTCGCGAAAATGGCTATAAAATTGAAACGAACCACATTCCTAGAATTCCTTATCTAGAAATTGTGAATAAACTTTGTGAGGTACAGTAAAATTTCTACTAAATCTAAGAAAAATAAACAAAAAAAACGTACGAAACGCGGTTCCGCCAAATCTAAAATGTGGACGGCAGTAAAATTATTTTTAATTGCTTTCTTTTCTTTAATTATCCTAGCCTTAGCCGCTGGGGGCGCCGTTTTCGTTTATTATGCTAAGGATGCACCTGCACTCACTTTGGACAAACTTGAATCTAAACCTTCTACTAAAGTTTATGACTCTAGCGAAAAAGTGGTGGCAACTTTAGGAGCTGAACAAAGAAATCTGGTTAAAACTGATAATATTCCAGTAATGTTGGTTAATGCGGTTACTTCTATTGAAGACCATCGTTTCTTCAATACTCGTGGAATTGACCCCATTCGGATTGCTGGGGCTTTTGTTAATAATTTAAAAGGTGGTTCTTTAAACGGTGGTTCTACGCTTGACATGCAGCTCATTAAGCTTTCATTCTTCTCAACCGATGAATCAGACCAAACTTTGAGTGTTAAAATTCAAGAAGCTTGGATGGCCTTAAAATTAGACCAAAAATGGACTAAGGAGCAAATTTTTACAGCTTATGTTAATAAGGTTAATATGGCAAATGGTTATTATGGAATGGGAACCGCTTCCCAAGCCTATTATGGTAAAGATTTAACTCAGCTTTCAATCGCTCAACTTGCCCTACTTGCAGGAATGCCTCAAGCTCCTAATACTTACAATCCATATACTAATCCTACTTCTGCTAAATGGCGCCGTGATATGGTTATCCGTGCAATGCGTCGCTATGATAAAATTACAGCGGAAGAAGAAAAGAAAGCACTGGCTACCCCAATTGATGATGGACTTCAACCTTTAAAACAAAGTGTAACTATTCCAAGTTATGCTGATAATTTCCTCAAACAGGCAATTGCTCAAGCTAAAACTTTGGCTGGAGATGATATTTTGACTGAGGGAGCTAAAATTTATACTACTCTTGATACAACAGCCCAACAAAATCTATATAATATTGTTAACACTGGCAACTATATCACTTATCCAGATGATACAATGCAAGTTGCTTCAACTGTTACTGATGTCAAAACAGGTGCTGTAATTGCACAAATTGGTGGTCGTAATCAACCAAGCAATGTTACTTTTGGCTTTAACCAAGCCGTGCAAACAGACCGAGATTGGGGTTCGACCATGAAGCCAATTGTCGACTACGGTCCAGCTTTTGAAAATAATATTTATACTTCAACTAATAATTATGTTTCCGATTCCCCAACTACTTATCCAAATGGAACGCCTTTAAAAAACTGGGATAATACTTATTTTGGTTCAATGACTGTCAAAAGTGCCTTAGCACTTTCACGTAACATCCCAGCTGTTAAAACTTTAATCAATGTTGGACTAGATAATTCTAGCAAATTTGTTAATGGTCTAGGAATTACTTTAGATCCTCTGGAATACTCTAATGCCATCTCTAGTAACTCTAAAAATGGTGGAGCAAGTTCTGAAAAAATGGCTGCTGCTTATGCTGCCTTCTCAAATGGTGGGATTTACACTAAACCTTATTATGTTTCCAAAGTTGTCTTCCCCGATGGTCGTACAGTTGAATACAAACCGGTCCGCTCACGAGCAATGCAAGCCTCAACCGCTTATATCATGACCAATATTCTTCAAAGTGTTTTAACATTGCCACTTTCTGAATCTGTTGGTTCTTACGCTGCTGTTCCCGGCTTAGCAGCCGCTGGTAAAACTGGTACATCTAACTATACAGATAGTGAAATGGATCAAATCACTGAGAAATACGGTTCCCTTCCAGGTATGGTTTCTCCAGACGAAAACTTTGTTGGTTATACTCCTCAGTATTCAATGGCTGTTTGGACCGGTTATTCAAATCGAATGACGCCAATTTATGGTACAAGTACTCAGATTGCAACCAAAGTTTTCTCAGCTATGATGACTCAACTTACTCCTGATCCTTCATCTGTTGCGACATGGACAATGCCTGAGGGTGTTAGTCAAGAAGGAACTGCTCTTGTTAAAACAGATAGTTCTGGTCAAACAATAAGTCAATCCTCCGCTAATGGTAGTTAAATGAAAATTGAAAAAATTGTTAATAAAATTGCTCAGGAGAATACATATCTCCTGAGCAATTCTACTTCACATCTCATTATTGATCCTGGAAGTGATTCGTCAGCACTTCTTGAACGTCTTAAAATTACTGACAAAACAATCTCCGCTATTTTACTGACACACGCTCATTTCGACCACATTATAGGGCTGAATGAACTAAGGAAACATTTTCCTGATGTTCCTATCTACCTTCATTCAGATGAAAAAGAATGGATGAAAAATCCTAAATTAAATGCATCACTCTTTTTCCTAGGAACTGCTGTGACTGGCCCTGAAGCTGATTATTTTTATGAAATTAATCAGTTTTACGATATTGATGCTTTCAAGTTTCAAGTGCTCGAAACGCCGGGACATTCTATTGGTGGAGTAAGTCTGCTTTTTACATTGGAAAATGAGTCTTTTGTATTTAGTGGAGATGCACTTTTTAAGAATGCTATAGGACGCTGGGATTTACCTACTGGAAATCAAGGGCAACTTTTAAAATCAATTCGTGAGCAGCTCTTCACACTTGATGAAAATACTCAAGTCTTTCCTGGTCATGGTCCCAAAACAAGTATTGGTACTGAAAAACAAAATAATCCTTTTTTCCAATAAAAAAAAGTTACTGATTCTATTGTCAGTAACTTTTTTATTTAGATTCTAATTGTTTGTCCTGGATGAATCATGTCATTAATTCCAAATCCATTGAGGGCCGCTAATTGGTCAGCTGTCATACCATTTGCTGTGGCAATTGAATAAATGCTGTCACCATTTTGAATTGTATAACTGTTTGAAGTCGTTGTGTTTGAAGTTGTTGCACTAGTACTTACAGTTACTTGCAATACTTGTCCTACTTGAAGCATTGAATTAACATCATAAATTCCATTGGCTGACATCAGTGATGAAACAGTCATTCCATATTGTTCCGCAATCGAATATAAACTATCTCCTGATTTGACGGTATAAGTAGAACTTGACGATACATTGGAAGTTGTATTGGTACTTGTTGTAGTTGTGCTAGTACCAGCAACTTGCAAAACTTCTCCTACATGAATATCGTTTGCATTTTCTAAACTATTTGCTGACACAAGTGCATCAACAGTTGTACCATATTGAGCAGCGATTGCTGATAATGAATCTCCCTCTTGTACTTTGTATGTGCCAGCTGAATTTGTTGAGGCTGATGAACTAGTTGTAACAGCAGTTCCTCCTGATATTTCTCCTCCTTGGTCATAAACACTTAAACCAAGTTCAGAAATCACGCTATTCAATTTAGAAGCATAAGTTGGATCTGTGGCATAACGTCCTTCAAGCCAAGCTGTCGCATCTAGGTAAGAACTTGTATTTTCACGCCAAGCCCCAGAATAATATGATGAAGCACGTAACATTTTAGCTTGGGCAACACATGCGTCATAAACTGAGCTATAAGCTTGGAAGGGTTCAACAACATTTGTCATTGTTCCATTCAAATACTCTTGTGTTGGTAGATAAACAGGTGTACCAGAAGTGTATTTAACTCCAAAAATATTATTATAATTGCTTGCTAAGGCACTTTGTCCACCACTTGATTCTAAAATCCCTTGGGCAATCATTACTGATGGATAAAGTCCGTAGTCATTTGCCACTGGTACCGCAGCGTTAATAATTTCTTGAACAGATGCAGCTTGTGCTTTAATCCCACCAAGACTTGCCAAAGCAACAATTGACGCACCAAGCGCTAATTTATGTTTCTGTTTCATCGAGTCTCCTCTTTAATATTAGATAATTTTTTGACTAAAATATGCCAATTGTATTTTTATTGTTACTTACTAGTATAAAAATTTTCTGGCGATTTGTAAAGTCTTTTCTTTATTATTTTTTAAATTTCACATCATAAATTTTTTTTAGAGCCATGATTATAATATTAGGAGGCAAATCTTTTTATTTGAGCTATAATAAAGTAAAAGGAGCGAAAAAATGACTAAAATTTATGATAACATTACTGAATTAATCGGACAAACTCCAATTGTTAAACTTCAACATGTTCCAGCAGAGAGTGCTGATGTTTATGTCAAACTTGAAGCTTTCAATCCTGGTGGTTCTGTGAAAGATCGGATTGCCCTTGCAATGATTCGGGCGGCTGAGGCCGACGGACGTTTAAAACCTGGTGGAACAATTGTTGAACCGACTTCTGGAAATACAGGAATTGGACTCGCCTTCGTTGGCTCTGCTTTGGGTTACAAAGTTGTCATTGTCATGCCAGAGTCATTCTCACTTGAACGTCGCAAATTGATTCAAGCTTACGGGGCTCAATTAGTTTTAACACCCGCTAGTGGTGGAATGAAAGCAGCAATTGCTAAGGCAAAAGAACTCTCAGAAACAGAAGGTTATTTTCTTGCCATGCAATTTGAAAATCCCGCAAATCCTGAAATTCATGAAAAAACAACAGGAGCTGAGATTATTGATGCTTTTGGGCCAACTGGACTTGATGCCTTTGTGGCAGGTGCAGGGACTGGTGGAACGATAACAGGAGTTTCGCATGCCCTCAAAAAAGCAAATCCAACTATCAAAACTTATGTTGTCGAAGCTGATGAATCTGCTATTCTCTCGGGTGAGGCTGCTGGCCCACATAAAATCCAAGGTATTTCTGCTGGTTTTATTCCTGGGAATCTTGACACTAAATCTTATGATGAAATCATTCGGGTCAAAGGAGATGATGCCATTTTAACGGCTCGTCATCTTGGAGGAAAAGAAGGATTTTTAGTTGGAATTTCTTCGGGCGCAGCCATTTATGCTGCCCTTGAAGTAGCTAAAAAATTAGGTAAGGGTAAAAAAGTGTTAGCGATTGCTCCTGATAATGGAGAACGCTACTTATCAACGGCTCTTTATGATTTTGAGTCTGAAAAATAAATAATTTTCACTGACAGAAAGTAAAAAAGTTACTGACAGAAATTTGAGAAGATAAATCAGCTAAAAAGGTTGACAAAATTTTCTGATTTTCCTGTCAGTATTTTTTATCTAAAATCCAAACAACATATTTTTATATTTCACTATTTTAGGGTAAAGTTATTTTGGGAGCGCTTTGCTCTTGGAAAATTTTAATAAGGAAAAAACAATTTCATGAATAAATCAAAAATTTTTGCTTTCTCTGCAATTTCACTTTCTGCTGCCCTTTTACTGACAGCCTGTGGAAATTCTGTCAGTAAATCTGAAGATTCCGCTCAGGAAGCCAAATACAGCTTTGCAAGCAATATTTTAACCCTTGACACTAGCATGGCTGCTGACGTAAATTCCATTGATGTTCTTCTCAATGTTGATGCTGGACTTGTCCGTTGGAATCCCAAAGCGCAAGTTGTCAACGATTTGGCAAAATCAATTGACATTTCAAAAGATGGCAAAACTTATAATGTAACTTTGCGTGACGGTTTAAAGTGGTCAAACGGTGCTAAATTAAG
This sequence comes from Lactococcus sp. S64, assembly GCF_016516525.1. Lineage (NCBI taxonomy): Bacteria > Bacillati > Bacillota > Bacilli > Lactobacillales > Streptococcaceae > Lactococcus > Lactococcus sp. S64. Next base: position 11,681 of record NZ_JACVUQ010000004.1, read on the forward strand.
AGCTGCTGATTTTGTTTATGGTTGGCAAAGAACCGTTGACCCAAAAACTGGTTCACAATACGCATATGCCTTAACACCTGTTGCTAATGCCAGCGAAATAATGACTGGCAAAAAACCAGTTGATACTCTTGGAATTAAAGCTGAATCTGATACGAAATTAGTCATCACTTTAGCAACACCTACTCCTTACTTCAATAAATTGCTGACACTTCCAGCTTATTATCCTGTCAATGAAGCTTTCGTTAAAAAAATGGGAAATAAATATGGAACAAGTTCAGACACCAGTCTTTATAATGGTGCTTTCAAATTTGTCAAAGGAAAAAATAATTGGACTGGTTCAAATGAAACTTTTTCAATTGTAAAAAATGATCAATTCTATGACGCCAAAAATGTAAAACTTTCTGGAGCAACTTATCAAATTGTAAATAATCCTAACACCGCTGTTAATCTTTTCAAATCTGGAAAACTTGATGTCGCTAATTTGGCCACTCCGGAATTAGTTTCTGCAAATAAGAAAAATAAAGATTACAAAGCACTAACTTCACCAAGAATTGATGTTTTAGAATACAATCAATCTGGTAAAGTTCCCGAACTTTCAAACTTAAAAATTCGTCAAGCTTTAAACTTAGCGACAAATAGAAAAAACTTGTTAGAAATTGCGGCGCCAAGTTTTTCAATTACGAATACAGTGACTCCTAAAAAATTAGATCAAGCACCAAATGGAGAAGATTTCGCAACTTACGCTGCCCAACCTTATAAATATGATGCCACAAAAGCCGCTGAACTTTTTAAAGAAGGTCTAAAAGAATTAGGAAAAACATCAATTACTCTTGAACTTGAAGGAGCAAATGACAATTCCTTTGCCAAGGCAGCGGTTGACTATCTTAAAGGCAATCTCGAAAAAGATTTACCAGGTTTAACCATTAATGAGAAACTCGTTTCTTCAGCTCAACGTCAAAAAGATGCTCAAAATAATAATTTCCAAATTCTGCTGACAAGTTGGGGTGCAGATTACAATGAACCCTCTGATTTCTTGATGAATTTTGTATCAGGAAGTACAATGAATCATGGATTAGTCAAAAACCCTAACTTTGATAAAGCCTATCAAGCAGCGACTACAGCTCCTGACGTTCTGTCAGCTGATAAACGTTATGCTCATTATAAAGATGCTGAGAATGCACTATATGAGGCCGCTAATGTCAATCCCTTAGCCACTGAATCTGTTTCTTTATTATTAAATCCAAAACTTAAAGGAATTTCAACTTATAACTCAGCCATGATTTTTGATTTACGCCATGCTGAAATCGCTAAATAATAAAAAAATTTACTGACAGATTTTTGTCAGTAATTTTTTTATTCTGTCAGTAAATTTTAAACTTCACGACGAACATGTCCTGGCTCAAAAAGTTGTCCCCAAGTCATTGTCCCTAAAACTTTCTTATTGATGACCTGATTTAAACGACTAATGCTCACTCCATCAGTACTTGTTGAGTCATGTAGAATAAATCCTCCGCCAAGATAGATAGCCGCATGTTGCTCATCCTCACTTGCATCGTCAGCTGTAATTAATAAATCACCACGCGCCTTATCTGACCAATCTTCAGCCTCGCCAGTTTGAGCTAGCAAAGAGGTTGAAGCTGCAAATTGATAAACCAAAGATTGACCACCCAACCGGAACATTTGAGCAATAAAACTCGAACAATCAAATTCATTGGCAGCTACTGAATCATCGGTGCGCCCTCCACCATAAACATATGGACTTTTTCCAACCAGTTTCATTCCTGATGAAATTGTTTTTTCAATCACTGAATTATCAGATTTCAATTGGCTGGCCACCGCTTCATAAGCTTTAACCACATCATCTTTACCCGTCTTTTTTGTGAAATAGTAATAATAACCATTAATTTTTTGTAATCCATAAACCATTTTCCCCGTTTGTGGACTGAAATAAACCGTTCCACCATCCAAAGTCATCAAACCTGTCTTCATCACACCTGTTGTTGAATCAAAATAATAATTATTCCCATTAATTTTTTGAAGACCCGTTAATTTTTTTGACCCAGAGTAAGCATAAGTCTCATTTGATTTATTAACCAATTTAATCGTTGAAGCCTGAACATCTTTACTATGATATATTTTAAAGCCAACAAAGAAAATTAGAAATGCTAATAAAGCTAGAATAAGTACTTTCCCTTGTTTACTCATTTTTTTAGAGCCATTTTTTTTATAATCTCTTGTTCTTTTTTCCATATCTAGTTATACCACTCCAAGTTTAATGATAACTTAATAAGAACAAGTTAAGATTTGGATAAGAAAAGCGATTTGAAATTATCTTCAAATCACTTTTATAAAATATTTAACCACTTACTTTTTCTAATTCTTGATAAATTTGTCGAAAAACAGTCAAAAATTGTTCAACTTCAGCCATATTATTTGTTGAATCAAGAGAAATCCTGACCGCACTTGTTGCTAATTTTGAAGGGACATTCATCGCAACTAAAGTTCCAGCCGCCGCATTTTTCTTTGAAGAACAAGCTGAGGTTGTCGAAATATAGATTTCATGTTGTTCAAAAGCGTGAACAACGACCTCACCTCTAACCCCACGAATCCCAAAGGTCAAAATGTTAGGAGCAAAATTCTCCACTTTACTAAAAACATGAACTTTTCGATGCTTTTCTAACTCTTCTAAAATCACCTGCTTCATTGCTCGTACTTTTTGACGTTTAAAGTCATCATCATCTAAAGCTAAACGAAGGGCTTTAGAAGTCGCAGCAATTCCAGCTAAATTTTCTGTAGTCGAACGCCAATTATGCTCTTGACCTCCCCCATGTAAAAGCGGAGTCAGTCTTTTCCCTTTTTTTGCAACAACAATTCCCACACCACGTGGCCCATGAAATTTATGAGCAGATAAAACCGCGAAATCTACTCGCTCTGTCAACCAAGCCTCTAATGGAATTTTACCAATGGCCTGTACTGCATCTACATGAAAAGAAATTGTTGGCTTATCAGCAAGTAGGTCAGAAATTTCGCCAATCGGTTGAATGGTTCCAACCTCATTATTGACTGCCATGATTGAAATCAAAATCGTTTCATCTCTAATCAATTTTTCAAGCTCAGAAACAATAACAAAACCATCCCCATCAACAGGTGCAAAATCAACTTCAAAACCTTGCGTTTTTAACCATTCTGCTGTATTTTTTACAGCTGGATGCTCTACATTAGAAACAATGATGTGATTACCATAAGGACGCTTTTCAAAAGCGACACCCTTTAAAATCCAATTGTTCCCTTCAGTCCCTCCACTTGTAAAAAATATTTCTTGTGAATCGACTCCCAACAGTTCAGCAATTTGTCGTCTAGAAGCCTCTAATAATCTCGTCGCTGTTGTTCCCAAACCATGTAGACTTGACGGATTTCCCATAATTTTTGTTGCAACATCTGTATAAGTTCGTAAAACCATTGGATTAACTGCTGTCGTAGCAGAATTATCAAAATATATCATTTTTTATCCTTAATATTTAAAAATCAATCTTATTTTAACACAAAAAATACCGAAAAGTTTGACTAAAATATAAGAATGATGATTAAATTACCATAAAAAACTTTTGACATTCGCTATTTCTGTCTATTAAATCTTTTGACAATTTTCCGATTTCTGACGATTGAATAAAGATATACCAAAATAAAAATGAGCAACCAAGTAATAGTAAAACTCCAAATATGATGTTGCCACGAGCTATCAAAAAGCCAAGTATTAACTAATAAGTAACCCCAAGCCAGCAAATAACTTGCTAAAGCTTGACTAACAAATTCAAGCAAGGCAATTGTGACATATTCATCTATCAATTTAGACATGGCCCCCTGAACAAAACCATAAACAAGAATTAGAGTCATTGATTCAAAATCAATTTCTCCACCAAAATACAAAGTAAGCAAGACTCCACATACTATAGCAATGAAGGCACCTTTGAGTCCCGAAATTACATATTTCATTTTTTAGCTCCTTCTTCTAACTTCTTGTTGATATTTGCCAAGTATCTACGACTGACAGGCAACTTTTCATCTCCGATATAAAGCAATACTCCGTAAACAAAGTCTGTTTCCAAGCGCCTTATTTGTTCAAAATTAACCAGAGTATTTCTTGATATTTTAATAAAATTCAAAGCCAATTTTTTCTCATAAAAATAGAGAGGAGATCTTACTCTTATCACTCCATCCGTCATATGGAAATCGAGATAATTTTTTTCTGATTTTAAATATAAAATTTCTCTGATATTAACAATCTCAAAACCTTTATTTGTTGCCAAATAGAGTTTTTCGTTATCTATAGAAGACAAATCTTCTAAATGATATTCTTTTACAATAGCCGAAAATTCTTCTTGCCTTCGAGCAACAATGACAATTTCCGCTTCTTCTATATTAGGGTCAATTTGTTTTTTTAATTTCACTTTTTCATTATATAAATAAATACTCACTTAAACAATTATTTAACTGACAAAAGCTAAAGTATTTAGGCCTTTCTTCGATAAACTAATAGGGCTAAGAGACAAATCAATCCGACACTTAAAGATATTCTTGACCAATTTGGAACGACTGTATAGTTGGAAGTTAATGTATGGTTTAAATCAGAAAGTAACTGAGTGAGGAAAAAATTGTCAGCAATCTTACGAATTCCTCCTGAAAGTTGTGCTAACGGAATCATCATTCCTGAAAAGAAGAAGGAAAGAAACATCAGAGGCATAGCAATCGCACTTGCTGTTGCCGTGTTTTTAGCAAGAAGTCCAATAATCATTGCTAATAAACAAAATGGAATTGAATATAAATAAAGTTTTAGATAAAAAAGAATTAATAAACTCAACTTAGGAAACTCATAATCATAAGCATAATGAGCAACTACTAGAATAACAAGCGTTGAGCAAAAGATAATAATCATAAAACTAACAATTTGTGCAATAATATAAAATAATTTTTTTATTCCTCTTTGGACAAATAATTGATAAATTTTTCTAGACTGATAGTCAGCAATTTGTACTGACAGTGAAGTCAAACTAGCTGATAGAACACTGTATAATAATATTGATGCAATATTATTTTCAATATAATGTGGTATGCTTTTTCCAAAACTTGATGAAAAAGCAAACATTAAAAATAAGGGAAAGATAAATACAAAGAAAATTTGTGAAGGATTCCGATAGCGTAAACGTAGTTCAAATGTAAAATATTTTAGAAATTTCATGATAATAGTTCCTCCAAGTTGATACGGTAAGTCATTTGATATAAAACAAGTTCTTTATTGAATTTAATGATGGCTTGTTCAGCCAATTCCTTTGGTAATTTGTACTGTTTTTCTTTTAGTTTATAGGCTTCAAATTCTGGAACTTCTACTAAAAATTCAACAAAAGAAAATTCTTCTTGAATTAAATCTGATTTTTGTAAATCTGCAATAATTTTTCCATCTTTAAGAATGATAAATCGGTCGCATAATTGCAATGCTTCTTCTAAATAATGGGTTACCAAAAGTAAAGTTGAATTTTTTACTTTCAAATTTGAAGATAAAAATTTAAAAAGCTCTCCTCTGCTCTCACTGTCAAGACCCGTTGTAATTTCATCCAAAAAGAAATATTCAGGACTATTTTGTAGTGCAGATACCAAAAAGAGTTTTTGTTTTTGACCACCAGATAAATTTGAAAATCTTTGCTTTAAATAGGATTCCATTTTAAATTCTTTGACCAGTTTTAAGCCATATTCTTTAGATTGTTCATCATTTGAAAACAAAGCTAAAACTTCACTGACTAAAGCATCAGGAGGTAAGGTCATATTTTGCATGATATAACCAGTATTATTGGAAGTCGGTTTCATTTTGCCATATTCAATTTTTCCTGAAGAAGCCTTGACATTTCTATTAATAATATTCATTAATGTTGATTTTCCCGCACCATTATTACCTAATAAAGCAACCTTATCACCAGCTTTTAATTCAAAACTGATATCATTTAGCACTTGATTGTTACCATAGGATTTTTTTATATTTTTTATTTTCATATTGCTATTTTAACTCAATCTATCAAAAGTACTGACCAAAAGTCTGGGATAAATTAAGCAATTTTAGGGATAAAAAAATAAGAGTTTTTTTCTCCTATTTTTTGGAATTTATATTATAAGCTTTACGGTATTGATTGGGAGCAAGTCCATAGCGCTTTTTAAAAGATTTTATAAAATAAGGAGTATTCATCATTCCAACGTCACGCGCAATTTCAGAGATTGCTTCATTTCCTTTAAGCAATCGTATTCTTGCTTGCTCAAGTCTTATTCTTGTTAGTTCTTGCTGTGGAGTTAGCCCTTTTATTTTTTTATAAATATGGCGAAGATAAGACGAAGAACCATGAAGTCTTTGTCCAAGCTCCTCAAGACTCAAATCCTCATCATAATGATTTTTTAAAAGTAAATCAATCTCTTCTACCCAAACCTCATTTGGTACAATTTTATCCATTGGTCGACATCTTTTGCAAGGACGATAACCTTCTTCTAAAGCTTGCTCGGCTGCTTGAAAAATACTTACATTCTCTCTTTTTGGTAGTCTAGAGACGCAGGAAGGTCGACAAAATATTTTAGTTGTTGCTACGCCATACCATAATTTATTATCAAAGTTTTTATCATTATTTTTAATGATTTCCCAAGTTTCGTCAGTAATTTCCAAATGAAAACTCCAATTATTTTTTTAAATGTGCTTGCTCAAGTGTCAAAAGAGCTTTTTTCTTCTCTAGTCCACCAGCGTATCCTGTCAAGGAACCACCAGTCCCCACAACTCGGTGACAAGGGATAATGATTGAAAGTGGATTATGTCCAACTGCTCCACCAACCGCCTGTGACATATTTCTTTTTTTCTCTTCATTAACCTGAAGGAGATTTGATATTTCTTTATAAGTAATTAGACTACCATAGGGGACATCACTTAATATTTTGAGTACTTTTTTTCTAAATTCCGTTACTTCTGGTTTCAATTTTATTTTTTTAAAATCAGGGTTTTCTCCTTTAAAATAAGCGTCCAACCATTCTATAGCATTAATAATTGGAAGACTCTTATCCTCTTTTGCCTGATTTAAATCATAATTGGCCGCAAAGTATTTTTGCTCTTTAAACCACACTCCTAATAAATAAGTTTCATCACTTAAAAGCGTTATTTCTCCTAAAGGTGACTGATAGTTTTTTTTAGTTAACATTTTTCCCTCCTCTTCGTTCCGACTTTTTTATATTCAATAGTATAACAAAAAAATAAGGCAGAAAACATCACTATTTGGCTTTTTCATTTTTTTGAATATCATTCTTGATAAATGATATAATATAAAAAAAGATTAAGGGTCTGACAATGAAAGTAATACTAAGAAAAGCACTCCCAGATGATTATGAGCAAATTGCTTTTGTTCACTATAAAGCCTGGTTAGAAACATACACTGGACTTCTCCCAGAAAGTTTCTTAAAAAACAGAACGCTTGAATCAAGCATTAATATTTTTAAAAATAATCTTTGTTCAAATACAGTGGTTGCCATTGTTGAAGGCAAAATTATTGGTTTTTGCGGCTGGGGCCCTCTTCGGAATAATTCTTTTGAAGAAAACTTTGGTGAAATTCATGGCATATACTTACTCGACTCCTATAAAAAACATAAAATAGGTCGAAAAATGCTTGAATTCGCCTTAGAAAAACTTTCAACAAAGAATTATCCAAAAGTTGGTCTGTGGGTACTAAGTAGCAATGAAAATGCCATTCACTTTTACAAGAAACTTGGTTTTTCTGACACAGGAATTGTTAAGGAAGAAAATTTAGGGGAAATTATCACTGAATCTTTTTTTACAAAGGAAATCTAAAAAAGCATATCCCGGTATATGTTTTTTATTTTAATGACAGACAAGAAAAAAACACCGTAAAATTACGGTGTTTAATGCTTAATAGCTATAATTATTTAACTGCGTCTTTCAATGCTTTACCAGCTTTGAATGCAGGAACAACTGTAGCAGCGATTTTGATTGCTTCACCAGTTTGTGGGTTACGTCCTTCACGAGCTGCGCGTTCGCGAGTTTCGAAAGTACCAAAACCGATCAATTGAACTTTTTCACCTTTTGCAAGGAATTCAGTTACAACTTCACCAAAAGCATTAACTGCTTTTTCTGAATCTTTTTTAGTCAATCCTGTTTTTGCTGCAACTTCAGCGATAAGATCTTGTTTGTTAGCCATTTTAGAAATGTCCTCCATTTGTTTTTTACCTTAAACATAGGCAATTTTCATTTTAGCAAATCTTAGCCCAGTTTGCAAGTCAAAATGCCATTTTAATGCGTTTTTCAGGCTTTTTTCATGAAATCAAAGACAAAATTCCCTTTGGCTAAATCAATTTGATTCGCTTTAATATAAAGATTACCTGAGACGTTTATTTTGGACAAATTAATGACCACTTGATTTTTCTTACTTTCAACTTGAACAAAGTCTGGCAAGTCGTATGCCTTAACAATTTGCAGAACTTCTGAAGTTGGTAAACTCAAACTTCCAGCAGAAATATTTTGGACAGATAGACTAATTGAACCATCTGAGAGTGCCAGAGGTTCAAAATAAATATAAAGTGGAATTTTGGTTCCAAAAAGTTTATAAGATGCTTCAAGAACTGCTTGTTGATTAGAAATATAAAACTTATAAGTCATTTCTTTAGTTTGATAAGTTTCTAAATAACTATTTATCAATTCATTGAGCTGCGAAGTTGTGCTCGTAATCTGAGCAACCTTTTGGTCTGAACTATTAGTTGATTTTTGATTGAGAACCGTTTGGTCTCTTGGGCTAGTCACGCGAATGGCAATAAACACAACTCCAGCTATATTCAGAGCCAAAAGAATAATAAAGAGCCATTTCCAAATAGGACGTTTTTTAAGGCCTTCTTCTTTTTCAGTTTTTGGCTTAGTGGAATTTTTTGTTTTTGATTTTCTTGTTTGATTTTCGTTATTTTCCATTTTGCTTCTCTATTCTACAAGTTTCATTTCTTCTTTTACTTTAATCACTCTTGTGGCTGATTGACTGATTTTTTTAGCAAAGTCTGGGTCTGCTTTTACCTTTTGCAAAACTTCTGAGATCATTTCTGGAATTTGTGTAGGCTCATTTGCTAAAACAAGGTCATTTCCTGCTGACAATGCTAAAACTGCCCTTTGACCAGGCGTCCATGATTGTACTTGGACAGCATTTGATAAATCATCTGTAATAACCAAACCATCAAAGCCTAATTGTTTCCGTAGTAAACCATCAACCATTTTGGATGAAAAAGCACCGGGAAGATTAGGGTCAATTTTATCATAAATAGCGGTTGCGGTCATAATCGAAGGTGTCCCAGAAGAGATTAAATCTTTGAAAATTTGAACAGATTCGCTATTGGAATTCGTTTGGTCATCTCTAACACCTGCACTGATATCTGTATTGCCTGTCACCGCTCCAAGCCCTGGAAAATGTTTAGCAGTTGTCAAAACCTTGGCTGCTTTCATGCCTTCCGTAAATGCTTGAGCATGGCTTATGATACTTGCTTTATCATAAGCATATTGGCGACTCCAATAGCCAATTGGAGCATTTTGTGGAGCAAAGTCGGCAGATAAAACTTGGTCAGCAACTGGTGCTAAGTCAAAATTCACTCCAGCTGCGTAAAGTTCACTTCCCCAAGTTTGTGATTCCTTTTGTAATTTATCAGCTGTCCAACTTCCTTGAGTTAATCCATCAGGAATCTGTGAAAAACCCTGACCTTGGAGAACTTGAACATTTCCTCCCTCTTGGTCACAGGATATCAAGAGTTTGCGATTAGCCGGTGCTAAGCCTTGTAGTTTGTCAGTAATATCTTTCATTTCTGGGACACTGAGATTAGAGCGACCAGTCAAAATAATACTACCTACTTGATACTTTTCAATCGCATCAAAAGTTGCCTGATTATAGTTATTTGCTGGCATTCCTGCCATAAATAACTGACCAACTTTTTGTTCCAAAGTCATCTGCTCAATATTTTTATCCATATTTTTTGGGGAAGTTGAACTCCTTTTAGTTTCTGACAATTGACTTTTCTTTTTTGTTTTAGACGATTCTTGTTCGTTTAAATGCCCCGCCAAACCAAGAACTCCTGATAAAATTAGTGCACAACCAAGAACAAGAGCTAGAAAAACAACTGGTTTTGCTTTTTTCTTTAAGCGCTTAGTCATTTTTGGTTGACCTCCTTATAACTTGCAAATACTGCATCAGCCATAAGTTGATAACCTACGTTATTTGGGTGGAAATGGTCTTCTGTATAAAGTAAGTTATTGGAAACTGCATCGGATGTACTGCCAGATTCAACCGCTTGTTTATCTCCTGAACCCTTATAAAGTAAGTCATTGATTGGAATAAAATAAGTGTTCTTTTCTTGACTTACAACGCCAGCAGTCGCTGTATTCCAGCTATCAATCACATTCTGCATGACTGTAAGCTCAGGAAAATTAAGATAAAAAGGATTGTAAATTCCGAGGACATAAATCTGCGCTTTGGGATTGTCTTCACGAATTTTATCTAATAATTTTTTCACTCGTGCTTGATAAAGTTCCTCTGGCTTAGTAAAATCTTTTTCTGTCATTGATGAGAGTTTGCTGACATTATCACGAATGACTTTTAAGACGTCATTTCCTCCAATGGTAATCGTAATGATATCAGCCTTTTTTAAGCCGTCAGTAATTTTTTTACTTTTCATCATACGATTATAGATTTGAGTACTTGTATCTCCAGCTTTCCCAAAATTTTGACTACTGACAGAGCTATCTGTCTTATTCTCAATATCTTTGGCAAATAAAGGGACAAAACCACCTTGTCCTGTGGCATCTCCAACTCCTTCTGTCAGTGAATCTCCTAAAGCTGCATAAGTCAGATTTTTTGCTGACAGAGTTGAAACTTTTTTGTCAGCTAAAAATCGGTCCCCTGCCTTTGGAAAAACGAGCAAAAAGAAGCCCAAAATTAGCAAAATTGCCAGCAACAAGCCGGCAAATGTGCGTATAAAATTTTTCATCATATTTTTAGATTTATCATTCATAATCAATCATAATTGCCCAAGCTCCAGGACCTGTATGAGTGGCAATTGTTGTGTTGGTATCTAAAATTGAAATAGGTTTTTCAACAAATTTTTGCAAAACTTCTTTCGCTTTTTGTGAAAATTCTAAACCTTGAGCATGAGAAATTCCAATTTCTCGGATTTTACGTCCAGAACTACTAATAGAATCTGAAAGTTCTTCAAGCCATTTATAAAAAGTTTTACTTCCACGTCCACGTAAAAGAGTATTCAATTCACGGTCTTTCAAAGTTCCAATAACGCGAACTTGTAAAAGACTTCCAAATAGTCCTGTCATTCGACTAACACGACCACCTTTAACCAAATTTTCTAATGTTGAAAATCCGATAAAAAGCTCTGTATTTTCTCGAATATATTTAATTTTTTCTAAAATTTCTTCTTTAGATGCTCCTGCTTTTGCTAGGCGCGCTGCTTCAACCACTTGGAATTTTTGTGCTTGGTCAGTAAAGTCACTATCAATGACCGTTACGTTACGACCTGAAAGCATTCCCCCTTGGCGTGCTGCTTCTACTGTTCCTGACAATGCTTCTGTTAAATGAATGGAGATAATCTCATCATCCTCAGCAGCAATTTTTTCATAAACCTCGGCAAAAACACCAACTGGTGGCTGACTTGTTTTAGGCAAGTTTTTTGATGCAGCCATCTTGACCATGAAATCTTCAAACTTCAAGTCGTCGTCTGAATACATTGTTCCATCGATCGTTACTGACAACGGAACAATAGTAATGTCAAGTTCACGAGCAATTCCTGGCTCAATCGTAATGGATGAATCTGTCACAATTTTTATTGGCATATTTACTATCTGAACTCCCATTTTTCTCATAAGAGAAAGTCGGCAGTCCAATTCCTTTTCTATACAATTTGTGCTATCATATATTATAACAAATTTTCAGTTGGAAAGAGCAAAAAAGGTTGATAATATTATTTTTTTGATTCCAAAAACAAATTAAAAATTGCTCAAAAGCTGAATAAATCAATAAATCGGAGAGACCAAATGGAAGAAACACAAGGTTCAAAAACCTATCAGATTCTCAATGAGATTTTCAATGCAGTTACTCATGGAGCAGGAACTGGTCTAGCAATTGCAGCATTAGTTCTCCTTGTCATTAAAGGTGCCGCATCTGGTTCTGCACTTGAAGTGGTTGCTTTTACAATCTATGGAGCTTCGTTAGTCATTCTTTTTCTATGTTCAACTTTAGCGCACAGTTTACATTTTACTAAAGCAGTCAAAGTCTTTCGAGTTTTTGACCACAACGGAATTTTCTTTTTGATTGCTGGAACTTATACCCCTTACTGTTTAGTTGCTTTAAACAATTGGTTAGGTTGGATTGTCCTAGCAGTTATTTGGATATGTTCTATTTTAGGGATTGTTTTAACATCAATCTACTTACCAAAATGGGGTAAAACACCAAAATTATCAACCGTTTTATACGTCGTTCTTGGTTGGATGATTTTAATTGTCATTTATCCTTTATGGAACGCCCTGCATCCCGTAGGTTTTTGGCTTTTAGTCGCTGGTGGCGTTGTTTATTCTGTTGGAGCACTCATCTATCACTTTAAATTTCCTTTTGCCCATGTGGTATGGCACCTCTTTGTTTTACTGGCTGCAATGCTCATGTTCTTCTCTGTTTACCTTTATGTGGGATAAGATAAAAAACCGTTCGGATGAACGGTTTTTTATTTATAAATACCAGCTATAACATACCCTTCCAGCCTTTTTTGTAAAATCTCCGATTCTTCCACATAAATTTTGGTTTGGATTGTTTTTTTCAAATTTGAATAGTGAAGAATCACTTGATGAGAACCCGGAAATTCAAGCAAAATTTGTGAAATTTTTTGATTATACTTCTCATCTTTTAAATTTAGCCAAAGTTTTCTATCCGTTTCCAAAGCTGGACTTATTCGGTCAGCAACCAGCTGTAATTCATCATTACGTTCTGTTACTTTTCCACTGATGAGATAAAATTTCCCTTGTTCAAGCTCACTTGAAAATTGACGATAAATCTCTGGAAAAAGTGTCACATCAAAATTTTCACGACTATCAGAGACTGTTAAGAAGGCCATTGTTTGCCCCGTCTTTGTCCGATGCGTTCTAATGTAATTGATTTCAACCAAGATAGTCATTCGTCTATTTTTCACAAGTTGAGCAAGTGGTGTAAAATTACCTTCAAATCTGCGAGCTAGATTTTGCAAAGGATGTGGTGTTACCCCAATTCCTAATAAATTTTTTTCAAAATCGTATTTTTCAGTTTCTGAATAATCTTCTGCCTCATGATAGGCAAAGCCCCCACCAGAACTTGCCATAAAAATATCATCACTATAATAATTTAATAAATTAGCATGGTCAGCCAAATTATAAGCTAATTTCCCTCGATTTGAATCTGCATAATCAAAGGCTCCAATCTGAATCAAAGGGAGAATGTTTTCTTTTTTATGAAAATTATTAGGTAATTTTTCGACAAAGTCTGCTAAATCTTTGTAGGGTTGATTTTCAACAATCCATTTTGCTAAATCACGAGAAATTCCTTGAACGTGAGCCAATCCTAAACGAATCTTTTTATTTTTTACAAAATCGCCAATTTTCATCAGATTGATGCTTGGTTTTTCTATTTCAAACCCATTTTCTAACGCATCTAAAATCATTACTTCACGTTTGCGATCACGTAATTGAATTTCATAAAATTCATCAGGAAAATGTGCCTTAAAATAAGCAATTTGAAAAGCAAGTGCCCCATAAGCAAAACCGTGTGAACGGTTAAAACCATAATTAGCAAAACGTTCAATTAAGTCATAGATTTCTTCTGCTTTTTCTTTAGAATGGCCATTATGGCTTGCTGAATCTAAGAAATCTTCACGCAATCTTTCTAGCTCAGACCCTTTTTTCTTAGAAATTGCTCGTCTAAGAAGGTCAGCTTTCCCAAGAGAAAAGCCAGCAAAAGCTTGAGCCACCTGCATAATTTGCTCCTGATAAATCATAATTCCGTATGTTGGCTTTAAGATTTCACTAATAGAATCATCCACAGTAGGCACAATTTCTTTCCCATGTCGTCGAGCAACAAATTGTGGAATAAACTGTGATGGACCAGGACGGAAAATTGAAGTTGCATCAACAATATCATCAAATTTACTTGGGGCAAGATTTCTTAAAAAACGTCGCATTTGTGGATTTTCAAACTGAAAAATTCCCATGGTATTTCCAGCCCGAAAAAGGGCCAATGTGTCTTCATCTTCCAAATTTATTTTTAGTGGATCAATATCAATTTTTTGACGTCTTTTCACCAAATCACGTAATCTAGAAATTATTGTTAAATTACGTAATCCCAAAAAGTCAATTTTCAAAAGTCCAATTGCTTCAACATCTGGCGCCTCATATTGCGTCAAAGCCAAATCTTCTGACGGTTTTAATGATACATAATTCACCAAAGATTCTTCAGAAAGAACGACACCTGAAGCGTGTGTTGAAGTCTGACGGGGCATTCCCTCAATTCGTCTTGCAACTTCATAAATTCTTTTCAATTTTCCATTTTTTAACACTTCAGCTTTAAAACGTTGATTATTTTCATACTCATCAGCCAAAGTTCCAAAACGACGCACAAGCATCCGAGTCAAATTGGATAATTCAGCTTCAGTCATTCCAAAAGCTTTACCAACATCTCTAAGCGCCTGTCTTTTACCCAAGGTTGAAAAAGTAACAATTTGTGCGACATGGTCTGAACCATATCTGTTTTTCATATAGGCCAATAATTCAGCACGACGGTCATCTGGCATGTCAATATCAATATCGGGCATGGCGACACGTTCTGGATTCAAAAAACGTTCGAAGAAAAGATTATGTTGAACAGGGTCAACTTGTGTAATTCCTAAAACATAGGCAACTAAAGAACCGGCCGCTGAACCACGCCCCATTCCACAATAAATTTCTTGTTCACGGGCATAACGCAACAAATCCGCGACAATCAAGAAATAGTCATCAAATCCCATTTGATGAATGACTGACAACTCTTTTTCTAAACGTTCTTGATAAACTGACAAATCTTGCAAATTTACTGACGAGACTTCTGTCAGTAAATTTTTTTCTTCAAGTCGAGCTGACAAACCTAAAGTCGCTTCTTCTCGTAAATGTTCAACTGCCTGTCTCTTCTTATCGAATCTAGGAAGCTCCAATTTTTCATCGAACTGATAAGCAATCTTTGCTGTTAATGCTGATAGATTTTTCAAAGCCTGTGGAAAATATTTCTGGAAGTAAGTCTCATAAGCTTCTGGTCTTTGAAGAAGTTCATTAGAACTGATTGTTAAACTTTCATCGAAAGAAACTCCATCACGCACTGCATGCAAAATTGCTAAAATTTCATTATCAGCAAAATTCAAATAGCGAATAGCAGGAAAAGGAAGTGTTGGTAAATTAAATTTAGCACCTTTATCTGTCAGTTGATCAATCCCAATAAAAGCTTCATCAGCTACTGACGAAAGTTCTGTCAGCTCGCTCAAACTTCCGTAAGTTTCAGGAATAATCAAAGCGATTCCTGATAAATGATTTTGAATATCAGAAAATTGACGGCGTCCATAGTTATGAAGCGTCGAAATCCGAAGTAAGTTTTTATAACCTTCAGTATCTTTAGCAATAAAAGAAAAAGCAATTGGTAAACCCCGCCATTCAAAATTTAGCTCAATACTAATAATGGGTTGCAAATTAAATTTTTGAGCTTTTCTGACAAAACGAAAAGCAGCATGAAGATTCCCAACATCGCAAATTCCAACCGTTTGATAACCTAAACGGTGCGCCGTTTCCAAATAGTCATCAACTTTAACGACACTATCTAAAAAACTATATTCAGTTTTTGTATTCAAGGGTGCAAACATATTTTCCTCCTTTCTTGCTAAAACGACTGGTATTTCTTAATTAAAAGATATTAATTTTATTATACTATATTTTAGCTTGAACTTGGGATAAGTTTAGACAAACTAAGAACAAAAAAAGTGTCAAATTTTAGTTATTAAACGAAAACAAAAGTAATTAAATTTAACTAAATTGATATCAAAAAACAACTTAACGGCTGAAAACGTCCAACATTTTTGACATTTTTTGATTTTAAAAACTGCTTTCATTCTTATTTTTAATTCGTTTTTATTACAAAAAACTAAGATGTTTCACCTTTTTATTAATCGTAATAAAAAAATTATAAAAACTAAAAGAATCCTTTAACAACAGCATTTATAGCTTATATATTAGCAATTTGACGAGAACTTTTTTTTGCACTATAATGAGCAAGCCTTGTTTATTTATTACTAATTTTTAATTAAACAATCACTAAAACTAAAAATAGAATGGGAAAGGTGTAATGACAGTGCTAGTATTAGCTGGAACAATCGGAGCAGGAAAAAGCTCTTTAACTGAGATGTTGGCGGAGGAATTGAAAACACAAGCTTTTTATGAGAGTGTTGACGATAATAAAGTTTTGCCATTATTCTATGAAAACCCTCAAAAATATGCCTTCTTATTACAAATATACTTTTTAAATAAGCGATTTGATTCAATCAAAAGAGCCTTGTCTGATAATAATAATGTATTAGACCGCTCGATTTATGAAGATAGTCTGCTTTTTCATTTGAACGCCGATTTAGGACGAGCAGATGAAACGGAAGTCGAGGTTTATGATGACTTACTTAACAATATGTTGGAAGAAATTGATAGTTTATCTTTCAAAAAAAGGCCTGATTTACTCATTCATGTCAAAGTTTCTTTTGATAAAATGCTAGAAAGAATCAAAAAAAGAGGACGTCAATTTGAACAATTGGAATACGATCCAAGTTTA
The DNA here is from genome assembly GCF_016516525.1 of Lactococcus sp. S64. Classification (NCBI taxonomy): domain Bacteria; kingdom Bacillati; phylum Bacillota; class Bacilli; order Lactobacillales; family Streptococcaceae; genus Lactococcus; species Lactococcus sp. S64. Next base: position 28,600 of record NZ_JACVUQ010000004.1, read on the forward strand.
TATGACTACTATAAAGAATTAAATAGCAGATATGATACTTGGTTTGAAGCCTTCGATATTTGTCCCAAAATCCAAATTGATGGCGATAAATATGATTTTGTGGAGGACGAACAATCAAAAATTCATGTTTTGCAACAAATCAAAGAAAAATTAAAAGAAATTGAAGGAGAAAATAATTAATGAATGTCACCGTCTTTCTTTCTTCAAGAGATGGAAAAAATCCAATCTATAAAGATACAAGCGAAAAATTAGGAATATTACTTGCTAAATCAGGCCATACCCTCGTCTATGGTGGTTCCGAAGAAGGGTGTATGGGAATGGTCTCAGATGCAGTCATTCGTCATCAAGGTAAAGTTATTGCCGTTTATCCTGATGGAATTCTCCCTTTAGAACCACCTCGTCAAAATGCCAGTCAACTTTATTTAACAAGTGGAATGGATGAGCGCAAACGTAAACTCATTGATTTAGGAGAAGCTTTTGTCATTTTAGCTGGTGGATTTGGGACAATGGAAGAAAGTTTTCAACTTTTAACTGAGATGTCTATCAACCAAACCGCTGTCCGCCCAGTCATTTTTGTTGGTCGAAAATTTTATCAACCTCTTTTTGACCTACTGCGCTTGCAACTTAAGGAAGGAATGATTTCTAAAGAAGTCATAGATGCCATTTCTCTTGTTGATACCGCCGAAGAAACCATAGAATTATTAGGAGATTTGAACCTTGAACAAGTTGTTTAATCAAGCAGTTAACGTTTACCTTGCCGCACCATTTTTTAGTGAAAGTCAAATAAAAAAAGTTGAACTTTTAGAAAATGCACTTTCAAAAAATAAAACAGTAGCAAACTTTTTTATCCCAATGAGATGTCAACATCCTGAATCTTTACCACAAGAAGTTGAAGCTTTTACCCCTGAATGGGCCAAAGCGACAATGGAAAATGATGTAAATGAGGTAAATAAAGCAGATATCATTGTTGCAATTGTTGATTTCGATCATCAAGATACTGATTCTGGAACAGCTTGGGAGCTTGGCTACGCCATTGCTTTAGAAAAACCAACCTATCTTATTCGTTTTGAAGATACTATTCCAGCAAATATAATGCTCACTGAGCGAAATAGAGCTTTCTTCACCCAGATTGAACAAGTTGAAGAATATGATTTTTTAGAGTCTAAACTAATCCCATATAGTGGAAAATACCAATAGTAAAGAGATAAGTACCTGCTTATTTTTATCTTCTCCTTTATATATAAAATTTGAAATTTGTCATAATTTGTACTATACTATAGGCGGATAGAAAATAATGGAAAGAAGCGTAAATATGAAACTTATTGTCACACTTTTTTGGTCGCTTGCTCTTGGACAAGTTGTAGGTTATGTTGCAACTGCTCTTGCTGGCGTTCCAGACCCTGAGCTTTGGACAACGATTATCTCGCTTATCTTTGGTCTTTTTGTATATCTTTTCCAAGCTGTAGCTGTGGAAAAAGAGGCTAAAGCAAACTAAATTACTGATATTTTATCAGGTTCTTTCGCTAAAAAGCGTTTGAAAATAAAAACTCTTGCTCTGCAGGAGTTTTTATTTTGGTCCTGAGGCTTGCAAATTTCTTAAAATACCTTATAATTTAATATGGACATATTTAAACTGTCCTTTAAAAACCTAAATGAAAGGAGAGCGCTCAAGCTTTGAAAGGTCGACCCAAACCCGCAATTATTATGATTACTTATTCTGTCAAATTGACCAAGAGTAGATTGGCGCTCTTCTTGTGCCAACTTTTTGATTTTAATTCAAAAAACTTGACCCATTTCACAAAATAAGAAATTAGATTTTACAAGCTTGAACCATGCTATAAAATGGCTCCAACTCCAATTAATAAAAATAAAGTCGTCTGTCTTGTTAACGGTCGTGTTCATCGCCGGTCAGGAGGAGATTTCCTTGAGAATCTTGACCCTAGCCTTCAAACCGTTATCATGCGCGATTACCCAGAAGCAACCAGTCATGATTTCATCTGTAATGAACATCAGGTTAAATTCCGTTTGGAGGTCTTAGATACCCTTTTTCATCTTGACCTGCAAAAAAACTTTACCGTTAATGATTTACTTAATGAAGAATTAACTAAGGCAAATTTTGAGATTCATGACGTGGAAGAACAACTTCAAACCCAAGAAACTATCGGTGAACGTGTGGCTGATAAAGTTACTGAATTTGTCGGTTCGTGGGCTTTCATTCTAACTTATCTTGGAATTTTAGTCGTTTGGATGTTTGTTAATGTTTCTGGTATTTTCGGAGTCGAGTGGGATAAATATCCATTCATTCTCCTCAACCTTTTTCTATCGATTACGGCCGCAATGCAAGCCCCTTTGATTATGATGAGTCAAAATCGTGCTGCACACCATGACCGCTTGTCTGCTAAAAATGACTTCCAAGTCAATGTTAAATCAGAAAAAGGGGTAGCTGCCCTCCATGAAAAACTTGACCATTTGATGATGGATGATCAAGCTTCAAATATGCAAATTCAAAAAATTCAAACCGAAATGCTTGGAGATATCCAAATTCTTCTTAACGAAGTTTATCAACAAAACCAAGATATTCGTGAGCGTTTGGATGATGTCGAAGATCAACTTGATGATTTTGAAGAAACCTTTGATAGTTTTGAAGAAACTCTTGACAGTATTGAAGAAAATACTGACGATGAGGAAGAAGAAGGCATGGCTAATTCTGATTAAAAAAGTCTGTTCAAATGAACAGGCTCTTTTTTTAACTAAAATAATCTATTTTTTCCTGAATTTCACAGACTGATTGTTTGAGCTTAACTTCTTCTTCAAAAGTTAAGGGAAATTTTACAAGGGCCTCTACTCCCTCTTTACCAATCAAAGCAGGGGTAGAAATATAGGATTTAAACTTTTCATCATAATGTGAACAGATAGTAATACTCTTAGCATCAGAAAGCACCAGATTCATCAGAGATACTGTTGCTGCAGCTATGGCAACATTAGTATAACCTTTCGTATTAAAGACAGCAAAGCCTCCTTGACGCGCTTTTTCTTCTAGGTCTTCTAAATCTAGATTTTTTTCTTTAGCAATCTCTAAAAAAGATTGTCCCCCAACTCTGACCGTTGACCAAGCGGTAAATTGTGAGTTTCCATGTTCTCCAAGGACATATCCTTCAATAGCCCGCCCATCAATCTTTAATGCTTTACTTACCTGTGCTTTCATTCTTGCAGTATCTAAATATGTTCCCGTTCCAATAATATGACTTTGAGGGAGGTTCAGTAATTGAGAATAGAGATTGACAATCACATCATTTGGATTAGTTGTTGCAATCAGAATTCCTTTGAAATTAATTCTATTTAATTGCTCAGAAACTTCTTTAATTTCTGGAATATTTGCTTTTAATTCTGTAAAACGGTCTCCGCCAGGTTTGATTAGTTCAATATGGCCTAAGGTCGATAAAATGATATCGGCATTTACTAAATCAGTATATTCTCCAACATAAATTTTGATATAGAACGGCAAAAGAGAAAGGGCATCTAGCAGGTCTAGAACCTCTGCTTCAGCTTTTTCTCTTTTTTTATCAATAATGACCAACTCATCTACAAGACCTCCTTGAACAATATCAAGAGCCACCGTTGCTCCAACATGACCACAACCAATTAGACCTACTTTACGCATCTTTTCACCCCTTTTTCTTCAGATTTAAATTGAATCTATTATAATACAAAAAGTATGGGAAAACAAGCTATATTTTAAATATTCTGATTATTTAAAACAAATAAAAAACCTCCTAATCTCGGAGGTTTTTTAGCCTATATTATTTACTATTTTCAACCGCTACACGAATAAATTCTGTGTAGAGTTCTTCTGGACGGTTTGGACGTGATTGCAATTCTGGATGATATTGACATGCCACGAAGAATTTTTTATCAGAAAGTTCAACGATTTCAACCAAACGGTTATCTGGTGAAACTCCTGAGAATACGAAACCAGCTTTTTCAAAGTCTTCACGGAATTTGTTATTGAATTCATAACGGTGACGGTGGCGACGTTGAACCACTTCAGCATCATTGTAGGCTGCTTTAGCGCGTGAGCCATTTTTCAATTTAGCTGGGTAAAGTCCAAGACGTAGTGTTCCACCCATGTCTTCAACATCAACTTGGTCACGCATAATGTCAATGACTGGATATTTTGTTTCAGGGTCTAATTCAAATGAATGAGCTCCTTCAAGTCCAAGAACATTACGAGCGAATTCAACTGCTGTCAATTGCATTCCAAGACAGATTCCAAGCATTGGAACGTCATTTTCACGCGCATATTTAATGGCTGCAATCTTACCTTCTGTGCCACGATGACCAAATCCTCCAGGAACAATAATCCCTGCAGCATCACCAACAAGTTCAGCAACATTTTCATCAGTTACATCATTAGCATTAACCCAGTTAATATCAACTTCGGCATCAGATGAATAACCTGCATGTTTAAGCGCTTCAGTCACTGAAATATAAGCATCTGGTAATTCTACGTATTTACCAACCAAAGCAATTTTTACTTTTTTCTTGAGGTTCATGACATGGTCAACCATTGCTGACCATTCTGTCATATCTGCTTTTGGTGCATCAAGTTTTAAATGGTCACAAACGATTTGGTCCATATTTTGTGCTTGAAGGTTCAATGGAATTTGGTATAAGTGTTCAACATCAAGCGATTGAATGACTGCTTCTGGTGCTACGTCACAGAACATCGCAATTTTATCACGCATTTCTGTCGTGATTGGAACTTCACTACGTAATACGAGCATGTTAGCTTGGATACCATATTCACGAAGTGTCTTAGTCGCATTTTGGGCGATTTTAGTTTTCAATTCTCCAGCAGCACGCAAGTGAAGAATTGGAACAGTGTGAATGTACATGACGTTGTCCGCACCAACTTCGGCTTTCATTTGGCGTAAAGCTTCAATAAATGGCAAGCTTTCCATATCGCCAACCGTTCCACCAACTTCTGTGATAATGATATCTGCATCAGTTGTTGTTGCTGCGCGTTTAATTTTTTCTTTCAACATGTTAGTCACATGCGGTACCATTTGGACAGTTGCTCCGAGATATTCTCCCTTACGTTCTTTACGAAGAATCTCACTGTAAACTTTACCGGAAGTAACATTTGAATATTTATTTAAATTGATGTCAATGAAACGTTCATAGTGACCAAGGTCAAGGTCAGTTTCAGCACCATCATCAGTAACAAAGACTTCACCATGTTGATAAGGGCTCATTGTCCCTGGGTCGATGTTAAGGTATGGGTCAAATTTTTGGACAGTGACTTTAAGTCCACGATTTTTAAGCAAACGACCGAGCGATGCCGCTACGATCCCTTTACCCATTGACGAAGTACCACCACCAGTGACGAAAATATACTTAGTTGACATCTAAATCTCCTCTAATCTTTTTACAAAACAGAAATAACTGGGAAAAACAAAAACAGCTCCCCAGAGGGGAGCCTACCGTTACTGATTTTTTATAATAAAAAACCAGTGCCCGAAAATAATTATATCTGATTTTTCCTTTTTTGTCAAAAGTCTGTTTTTTAATTTTTCATGAACCATTGTAATATCAGATTTTTTCTTTTTATTTGTATTAGAAGCTATAAGCTTCACTTCTTTTTCAATTCAGAGCTTCTAAAAAATCTTCTTGTAAATTATTTTTAAATGCAATACCAAAATCTTCTAATACTTTTTGAAGCGCATATAGACTGTAAGCCACTTTATTTGGTCTCGCATTCTCTCCCATGTGCCCAATTCTTAAAACTTTACCTGCTAAATGATCAAATGATCCTGTGATCATCACTCGATAGTTCTCACGCATTTTCCTTAAGATTTCTTGATCATTCAGACCTTCTGGCACTTTAATAACAGAAACGGTGTTTGAATAGCCATTCTGCAGATAAAGTTCCAAAGGAGAATTTTCAATTGCTTGTCTTGTCGCATGACCAATCATCGCATGACGTTTCAAAATTTCTTGGTCGGCAAGAAGATTATCTATCGCTTGGTCTAATCCATAGATATCAGAAATTGGCATGGTATATGGAAACCATTTTTTTTCATAATAATCTTTAAAAGTAAGGAGATTACAATAAAAACTTGCGATGGGGCTTTTTCTCTCTGTCATCGCTTGATAAGCCTCTGTTGAAATAGATGCAATTGTTAAGCCTGGTGGAGCTGAAATCACTTTTTGAGAGCCACCAAGAGCGATGTCAATTTGCCACTTATCAACTTGTAAATCTTCACCACCCATCGCCGCAACCGAATCAACAACGGTTAGAATTCCATATTTTTTTAAGAGAGGACAAATGCTTGAGAGGTCATTTAAGACGCCTGAGGGTGTATCACAATGAACGACTGTTGCATATTTAAAGTCATGGTCTTTTTCTAAAAATTTTTCTAGAATTTCTAAGGAAAATGCTTCTTTTCCTGAACTCTCCAGTAGAATTGCTTCACCTCCGTAAAGCTCAATGAAATCACTAAAGCCATGACCAAAAATACCATTATCAAGCACAAGTACGCGGTCACCTTTTTCGGTTAACGAAGCACAAGCCGCTTCCAATCCTAAAATTCCTTCACCAGCTAAAACTCTGACATCGTTTTTGGTTTTTAAAAATTGAGCAAGTTTACTACAAGTTTTTTTGTAAAAGTCATAAAAGGCTAAATCAATATCCGGATTCGTTGTTGCCTTTGCTCTTGCTAATCGTACATTTTCAGCCACCTCAGTTGGACCTGGGGTCATGATTAACATCTCTTTCATTTATTTGTACCTCGCACGTTCTCCACCAATGAGTTTAGGACGTGATTTAAGAGCTGTTACATGAGCGCCACCAAGTTCTCTTAAAATTGGGCGAACGGGAATTTGGACGTGTTTTACGTGCATTCCAATACTAGTATCACCAATATCTAAACCGGCGTTGGCAACAATATGTTCTACCTCAACTGGAGCTTTAAAGAGTTGGTAGGCGGCAACTTGACCACTTCCACCAGCGTGGAGTTGCGGAATCACAGAAACGATTTCCCAGTCTTTTTTTTCGGCTAATTCCTCTTCAATGAGTAAGGCACGATTAAGATGTTCACATGCTTGGACCGCCAGATAAATTCCTTTGTCTGACAAGGTCTTGTGTATGACAGAAACAATGACCTGACCGATTTCACTAGAACTGGCATGGCCAATTAAACCACCATTTACTTCTGATGAAGATAAACCAAGAACAAAGACTTGACCAGCTTTAATTTCTGTTTGTTTTATGACATCATTGATAATGACTTGTGTGTCTTTTTTAAGCTTTTCTAAATCCATTTAAAATACCTGTCCTTTCAATGAGCGGGCTCAAGACTTTTGCTAAAGCAAAGCCAACCACAACTTGAATAATATTTACCCAAAGTCCCGCAATGGCTGAACCCCAGCCATACATTAATCCACCAACAATAAAATATCCTCCAACCATAAAGACAAGACTGAGCAAAAAGTTAAGCCATTTGTATCTTGTCAATCCTGCGAGATAGCCTTGCCCGCCATGAATAATTAAGCTGAAAAACATGTAGTTACTGTAGCCTGCAGTCAAATCAAGTAGAAAGGCTGCAAAGCCCCCAATTATTGCCGCCTCTCGTTTACCAAACAGAAAGACTGCTGTATAAATTCCGACATCCAAAAGGGTTAATATATTACCGGCTGAACCTGGAATAGGGAAGGTAAATAGGCGACCTAGAACAAAAGTGACTGCTGTCCAAATCGCAAGTAAAGTTAATTTTTTGATATTTCTGTTGTCCATGAGTTTCATCTCCTACTTTTCCTAGAAGTTTGGTTTACTTTTGGAAATTTATTTTTTATTTTGAAAAACACCATATTCATTTGCATTTTGAATGGCTTGATAAACGAAGTCTTTTGCATTCTTGACTGAATCTTTAAAGGGGTGATTATAAGCCATATTGGCCGCAATTGATGAAGCAAAGGTACAACCTGCTCCGTTGTTATTATTTTCTATAATCGGGCTTGATAATTCATAAAAAGCTTTTCCATCATAAGCAAGGTCAATGGCTTGTTTTTGGTCAAAGCGATTTCCTCCTTTGATGACGACATTTTTTGCTCCAAAATCATGCAAAAGTTTGGCTGCTTCTTTCATCTCTGATTTACTTTTTACTGACAGCCCTGTCAGTATCTCTGCTTCTTTGAGATTCGGGGTAATTACAGTCGCCAAAGGAAAGAGTTGGCTGATGAAAAGGTCACGCATTTCATTGACCGAATAGTCAGCATTTTCTTTAAAAACAATGACTGGGTCTAATATAATTGGAGTATCAGATTTCACTGACAGAGCTGTCAGCCAGTTTTTGGTCAGTTCAAGTATTTCTTTATTGGGTAATAGTCCTATTTTTATGGCTGAAAAGTCCACATCGCTTAAACTTTCCAACTCTTCTTGAAAGAGTTCTTTTTCTACTGGATGAACAAAAAATTTATCTTCTTTGACAGTTACAATGCTTGTTAAGGCGCAAAAGCCATAAAGCCCATTGGCTGCAAAAGTCGCTAAATCAGCTTGCATCCCGCCTCCAGATAGGATATCTGAACCTGCAATTGTTAGAATTTTTTTGCTTTCATTTAAATTCTTTGGCATCTTCTCTCCATTAATTTTACTGACAGTAGCTTTTAGATGTCAGTATTTTCCGCATATTTGACTTCTTTCAAATATAAACCCTCAGGTGCTGCTGTTGGTCCTGCAAAATCTCTATTTTTAGAGGTCAATATTTTATCTATTTGGCTGACAGGCATTCGGTCATTACCAATTTTAATGACTGTTCCAACCATGTTTCGCACTTGTTTATACAAAAAGCCATTGCCACGAAAAATAAATTTGAAATTTTCTTCGTCAAGACGGATAATTTCTGCCTGATAAATCGTTCTTACCTTGTCATCAACTGATGAACCCGATGCTGTAAAACCTGTAAAATCATGTTCTCCAACCAACTTTGACATTGCTTCTTGCATCCGCTCAAAATTAAGTGGATAGCGAAAATAGGCTTTAGAATGTCTTTGAAATGGACTCCGTGTAATTGAATTTTCTAGATAATACTCATAGGTTTTTTCATGCTTTTGATATCTTGCATGCCAATCATCTGGGACAAGTTCCACTTTTTTTACTGCAATATCTGCTGGGGTTTGAGTGTCTAAACCAAATCGCAGACGTTCCAAATCACGAACTTTACCCTTTAAATCAAAATGAATGACTTGACCAAAAGCATGAACTCCAGAATCTGTTCGGCCTGAGCCTTGTAAAATAACTGGCTCAAAAGAATTTAACTTCGTCAGTATTTTTTCAATTTCTTTTTGAACTGTTCTTTGATTTGTTTGGCTTTGAAAACCTGCAAAATCTGTGCCATCATAGGCTATTGTGGCTTTGTATCTTGTCATTTTTCTATTATAGCACAATTTTTATTAGGACTTTATTTTCTTTTTTTATAATGGTTTATCCTTTTTTAATATGTTTCTTTTAAATTGCTTTTCGTAAAAAAGTATAAAAAAATGCCCCACTACGAAGGTGGGGCGAGGTTTGGCACCATGATCCGAGGGGGATTCGAACCCTCGACCGTTCGCTTAGAAGGCGAATGCTCTATCCAGCTGAGCTATCGGACCAAATTATTTCTGTCAGTAAATTTTTAAGCTAAAATTACTGACAGAAACAAGTTTATCATATTCTCTTATTTTTTTCAATTATTGACTTGTACCGTAGCCATAGTTCCCTGTGTTTGTATCATCTGTTCCATAGCTAGATGTTGTACTGTCATTACTATTATTATAGCCATCATTGTAAGTATTATCTTGTTGATAAGTAGAATCAGAACTTGAGGTTGCCGTGGAATCACTTGCTGAGCTAGAGGAGCCCGAACTTGAATCTGATTGAACTGAGCCACCACTTGTCGAAACATAATTCCCTGAATTTTTAGAATTCAAAGAAACAAGATTTCCTTGCGTATCAACACCATAAGTCACCGTTGATTTTCCTTTTTCAGTTACAGTAGCTGACGGAAGATAATAAAAAGGTGCTGTTCCTGAGCCAAAAACTGATTCATAAGTAATCAAACTGCTTGGCAAAGTGGTCACTGTTGATTCATCAAGCGATTTCTTCATGATATTTTGCATCGCGAGATAAATATCTGTTGGCATAAATTGATAAGAAGCACCATCAACCATTTCACCAACGCCTTCATATTGAATAGAAACTACTTTGTTAAAGCAATCTTTATAACCTAGTAATGAAGTAATTGTTGAAGCATTAATTGGGATATTAGTTCTAAAATCTTTTGAGGCTTCATTCAAAAATTGTTCATAGCGTGTGATATTATCTAAGGCTAAAATTTTCTTCATGAGTGCTGCAATGACTTCACGTTGGTGAGCTGCCCGACCATAGTCACCATTTGGTAAATGATGTCGGTCACGGGTATAAACTAAGGCTTGGTCACCATTAATATGTTGTTTTCCAGGTGGAACTTTCGCAGTATATTGCGGCTCTGTATCTGAAATATAGAGAGTTTGGCCTGTGGTATTGTTAATATCAATCCCACCAACATTATCAACCATATTAACTAGTCCATCAAAATTGACTGTTGCAAAACTGTCAATATTAATACCAGTCTGAGCACTAATAGTTTTCATAGCATAACTTACGGCATTTTTTAAACCGTCAGAAGATGACCCTGAGTTATAACCTAAGGGATAGGCTGCATTCATTTTTTGCTTAGAAACAATGTTTCCGTCAGCATCTAAAATGTTAGTCATCGTATCACGTTCAATTGAAACCATTGTTGTCGTGTGCGTTTTAGGATTAAGCGTCATCAGAATTTGTGAGTCAGAATTCCCATTCCATGAATCGGAAGTTCCACGCCCTTCGCCTCCTGTGTCAACCCCCATAAGTAGGATTGTTAGAGGTTCAGTTGCCTGAATGACTTGTTCTGTCTTTTTATTCCCAGCATTAGTGTAAGTCATTTTAAAGGCTTTTGTTGTACTGTTCAGAACGGTTAATGTATATCCGCCTGCAGCAATTGCCGTTACTAAAATAATACTTCCAAGCATGAGAAGTGTTTTTATCCAAAGCTTCATATTAGCATTATATCAAAATTCTGATTTTTCACAACAAAAAAAGAAAAATTAGATTTTAATTTTTCTTTAATTATATTTAATTTTACTGACAAAAGGGTCAACTATTAGTCAAAAAATAAAACATATTCGCAAACATCAATTAATTGACCATTTTCATCTCGGGCGCCCCATTTTTTGACATTTTCTAATTCAAAATCAAACTTTTCATAAAGATGACGTGCTTTTTTATTACGTGCTTGGACAGTTAATTCCAAACGTTTGATTGTTCCAACTTCTTCTACCCACTCAAGTGCATCTTCTAGTAGAATCGTCCCAATGCCATAGCCTTGATAATCTTCTGACACAGCGATAAAAAGTTCCGCAATATGACGTACTCGATAATGATAATCCGCCGTCAAATGCAAAATACCAGCAATTTCATCACCAACGAATGCAAGAAAATAAGCATTATTATCTTTCTCAGCTTGTTGATTTAAAAAGTCCGTCATTTCTGCTTCAGAGATTAAAATTCCTACTTCATCAATGGTCAAAAAATTACTTTCTGTTCCAACCTTATTGAGAAATTCAATGACTCTAGAACTGTCGGCGCCATTTGCTTCTCTAACAATTAGTTCTGTAGTCATAAGTTATTAACGAGCTCCTCATATCTTTTTCCATGTGGTTTCAAAATAATTTCACGCTCTTGATCGTTGACCAAATCTTTAGAATACTTATCAAAAATGACTTCCAGATAATTTTCTGGCAAATCATCGCCTAACATTTCACCCCATTCAATGACCGAAACCCCATCACCGAATAAATAATCATCTAAATCAAAACTATCCGGATCATCACCAATGCGATAAACATCCATATGATGGAGTGGCAAACGTCCTTCCAGACTTCTGACAATTGTATAAGTCGGACTTTTAACCATTTGATGAATATCTAAGCCTAAAGCCAAGCCTTTGGTAAAAGTTGTTTTTCCAGCCCCAAGCTCGCCAGTTAAAACAATAACATCTTGAGCTTCTAATTTTCTTCCCAATTTTTGTGCAAATTGTAACATTTCTTCTTCGTTAAATTTCATGATTTTATTATAACACATCCCCTAAGACACTATCTAACGTTTGCAACTGATGAATCTAAAAACAATCAAACTTTAGAAAATTTCAGTATTGCCACTTCAAAAAGTTTATCTCCTTCATTATCACAGTCTTTAAAATAAAAGCTGTCAGTAAATTTTACTGACAGTTTTTCAAAAATTTGGGCAAAATAAAAAACCTTAAATGGCTTTTTATCTTCTTCTGCGACGATATTCTTTTTGTTGTTTTTTATGATTTTTGAGCAATTCATCCGCCTGCATATTAATTTGCTGAGTTTCTGTCAGTACTTTTTCTTCATTTGGCGTTTTTTTAGAACTTACTGATGGCTCAGCTGTCATTGAATTTGAAGGAGTTTTCCCATTTTTAGAAACTTGTGACTTACTGACAGGATTTTTCTTCTTGCCACGGCCACGCAAATGACGCACAAAGGCAATAATTCCCCCAATGATTGTGACTGATGCTGACAAACTGGTCAATGTCATCAAAAGAATATTGTTCCCTTTTGCATTATTGTTGACGGTTTCATTAATAATTGTGGTTGAATTTTTAGTTTCTTTTTGACTGCCAGAATTTTTATCTGTTGAACTGTCTCGATTTTCTACTACCGGAGGCGTTTGATTTTGCCCAACATTATCTGTCTGATTTTGAGCAGTTGTACTTGTTTGTGTTTGATTTTGACTTGTCGAATTCGTTCCTTCAGAGGAACTTGTATTTTGCGAACTACTGCTAGCTGAACTTGCTGAATTTGAGGTACTTGAAGTCCCTGTTGAGCTTTGAGCTGTTGCATCTCCTGAACTTGCTGAAGTCCCGGTTGCCGTTTCTCCATAAGCAATCGTTCCAAAATTAAGCAAGGATATCAGACCTATACTATAAATAATTTTCTTCATAATCAAATTCTATGATAGTTTTCTTAAACGAACTTAAAATTTATTAATGTAATAAATAAACAACGAGGTATTTTGATATTTCTTTCAACCCTTTTTTGGTACAATAAACTTATGAATAAATCAACGTTTTCTTTAAATGATACTGCATGGGTTGATTTTTATCAGCTCCAAAATCCTCGTCAAAACGAAAATTATACTTTTCCTGCTATTATTATCTGCCCTGGTGGTGGTTATCAACATATTTCACAAAGAGAATCTGACCCTCTTGCCTTAGCTTTTCTCGCCCAAGGTTATCAAGTGCTTCTCCTTAATTACACCGTGATGAACAAAGGAACAAACTATAACTTTTTATCACAAAATCTTGAAGAAGTTCAAGCTGTTTTTTCTCTGATTCATCAAAATCATAAAGAATGGCAAATCAATCCTGAGCAAGTTTTCTTACTTGGTTGCTCTGCCGGAGGGCATCTAGCCGCTTGGTATGGTAATTCTGAACAAATTCATCGACCAAAAGGAGTTATTCTCTGCTATCCAGTAACTTCCTTCACTTTTGGTTGGCCTAGTGATTTGTCACATTTTAATTTTGAAATTGAAAATATCTCAGAATATAATATTTCGGAAAAAGTCACTTCCTCAACTCCTCCAACCTTTATTTGGCATACGGCTGATGATGAGGGTGTTCCTATCTATAACAGCCTTAAATATTGTGATCGACTCTCAAAACATCAAGTTCCTTTTGAAGCTCACTTTTTTGAATCTGGACCTCATGGTGTCTCTTTGGCTAATCGGACAACCGCTCCTTCTGATGCCTATTGTCTTCCGTCAGTGCATCGCTGGGTTTCTTGGGCTTCTGATTGGTTGGAAAGACAAATCAAAAATTAAAAATACCACTCAAAAGCGGTATTTTTTTATTGGTTTTATCTAATTTATTAATTACGAATCATTTTTGCTTTTGAAGCCAAACTTCTTTCAAAAATTCTAATGTATAGTGTGAAGTATCAGGCACAATGACGATATCATCTCCCAAATCTTCTGGGCGCCCTACACCAATTGGTAAAGCCCCTGAATCTTTGATGGCTTGAATTCCAGCTTGAGAATCCTCTAACCCAATTGATTCAGAGGGGGCAACACCCACTGCATGTGCTGCTGCAATAAAAATATCTGGTGCTGGTTTTGATGCTGCAACTTCAGCCGGATCAGCAATTGCATCAAAATATCCAGTTAAATTCATTCTCTCTAATAAAAATGGACCATTCTTAGAAGCCGACGCTAAAGCAATTTTGATTTTATTTGAACGTAATTCTTTGAGTAATTGTAAAATTCCAGGATAGACATCGGCTGGCGACACATCCTGAATCATTTTCACATAGTTATCATTTTTTCTCTTAGCAAGTTCTTTAAATTCCTCAGCTGATACTTTTTTATCAGCTAAATCTAGAATTTTCTGAAGCGAGTCTTCTCGTGAGACCCCTTTTAATTGCTCATTAAATTGGCGGTCAACACCATTAATGCCAATTTCTTCAGCCAAAGCTTTCCAAGCTCTAAAATGATACTCTGCGGTATCTGTAATTACACCATCTAAATCAAACAATACTGCTTTAAACATCTTTTTACCTTCTTTCTCGTCATTTTAAAAATATATTTTTAAGCAATGACTTTCCAAAATTACTGACAGAAATTCTGTCAGTAACTTTTTTATTAAAAAATAATTGTAAATCCTTGTATCAAAACTTTATTAAGAGTAAAACCATTTATTTTAAATCAAATTTAGTCTGTACACCGGCTTTTAATTGAACCTCATCATCATAAACTTTGGTCAGTAAATCCGCCGACGCTGTCAGTAATAATTGTCCATTTTCAATCAAAATTTCAACTTTAGTTCCTCTAAAAATTTGATTAAATTTCAATTTTGTCCAGCTTTTTGGTAAATAAGGAGCAATTGCAAATTGGCCATCTCGCAGACTCAGACCAGCAAATTCATTTTGAATCACCTCGAGCGTTTCGCCCATGACCCCAATATGAACCCCTTCGGCCGTTGTTCCCCCTTGAATATCATAATAATCACTGCCAATTGCTGTAATCAAGAAATCCAACGCTTCATCAAAATCCCCTAATTTCACATCAATCCCAGCAAAAACCGGACGTGAAGTCGTTGAACCGTGAACAGTCCTAGCAAGATAATAATCACGGTTGACTTTCAACCAATTTTCGGGCAACTCATAAGCCAATTGTTTGACCAACTTAGTCACATGCTCCTGACCCAAATTGTAGATTAACATCAGCGTATCAGCCTGTTTAGCCACTTGATATTCGTCAGGGGAAATACCTTCGGCCTTCATCAAACGGTCAATGCGATGAATATCCCCATATTTTGCTTCATAAGCTGCAAAGTCCACTTCCTTAAGCTCAAAATATTTAGCATATTGCGCAATCACACCATTTTCATCAATATCTAGATACAGTTTTTTCCGAACTTTTTGAGCTTTTTCAAGTAATTCCTTAGGAATTTCAAATCCTTTTTCTGATAATTCTGTCAGCCAATTTAATTGCCAAGTGAGCATTAAATTAGTATAGGCATTATCACAGATTCCCCCTTCTTGCCCAGGATAGGCCTCATGATATTCATCAGGTCCCATGACCCCATCAATATGATAACGGCCGTCATCTCCTAATTCGGCTTTGTTTAACCAAAACTTTGTCGTTTCAATGATTAAATCTAAACCACCGTCAGTCAAAATGCTTTCATCTTCTGTCAGTTGTGAGTAAATCCATAAATTATATACAATGGCTAAACTAACATGCCTTTGACGCCGGCTATTATCTGGTTCCCATTCATTATTTACTGTGTTCAAATGAACAAATTGCGATTGTTCATCACCAATTAAGCCGGACTGCCAAGGAAACATAGCTCCTTTTTCTCCATCAACCTTCGCATTTTCCTGCGCTGCGGTCAATCGATTGATTCGGTACAAGAGCAAATCACGCGCCGTTTCTGGCTCATTAGCCGCATAGTAAGGAAGAACAAAAATTTCATCCCAAAAGATATGGCCCCGATAGCCTTCACCAGTCAAGCCACGTGAACCTACTGATGCATCTAAAAACTGGTTAGCACCATGCTGTGCCGCTTGACGAATATGGAAAATGTTCATCCTGACCATTCTTTGTAAATCTTCATGGTCTGATTCGATAACAATATCGGCATCTGACCAAACTTTTTCCCAATAATTCGCATTATTTTCTTGAATTTTACTGACAGAAGTTGCTGACAGCTCTGTCAGTACAAACTCAACAGGATTTTTACTTTCATAAGAACTTGCAATGACAATCGTTTTGTCAAACTGAACTTCTTGATTTTTTTGTAAGTCAATTTCGATTGCTTCTGCTAAAATCTCATCATTCTCAGAATCTATTTTTTGGAAAGCCAATCCATTTAAAAATGATTTAGAAGCAATTGCAAGTTCAATTTCACTTGTTCTTGTTTTAGCAACCAAAAGTCCTTTGGAAATTTTTGTTACTTCAAATTCTTTACTATCAAAAGCCCGATAACGTTCAACATTTTGATTTAAAACTGAGCCATCAGTAAAAGTTTCAATTCTTAATTTACAAGAGAAGTCAGCAATAATTTCACCAATAAAACCAAAATCATGAAAATTAATTGGATCTACAAACTTTGTTGTTACTAAAGTCAAATTTCCTTTGGCCAATTTTACCTGATAACGTTCAATTTGCAAAGCATTTTTAAAATCAATTGTAGCTTGCTTTTCAACTGACGCTTCAAAATCAACCAATTCACCATCAATATATACTTTTATTAATTGAGGATTTGGCCAATTTACCATATCTTCATTAATGACATCATGTCCTGCGACTTCTGTACTCGTCCGGTTGAAGACACCAGCTACGTACAAGCCAGGATAATGATTGTCAGAACAAGTTGACCATAAAGGCGCACCTCGAAGCCCTAAATAACCATTTCCCAATGACATTAAAGATTCTTGACCATAAGAACGTTTCCCTGCTTCTTTTTTATCATATTGGATTATCCAATCTTTTTCAGTCATTTTTCCCCCTCATATAAAACTAAAGGAAGCAGAATTTATCAGCACTGCCTCCAACTGAGTTTATTAATTATTTAACTGCATCTTTAAATGCATTTTTTTGTTCAACGCCTTCTCCCATTACATCTGTATCTTTATAACCAAAGAACCAAACTAATAGGAAAGTTGCAACCGCACATACCGCAGTCGCGATCCAGAAGAGCATCAAGTTACCCGCAGGAGCGTGATGTGTCAAAGGATTAGAAATAAAGTTAGGGAAACCAATCAAAGAACCTGAGAACCCAAACATTTGTAATCCGCCAAATCCAGCAACACCTGCACCAATCGCGGCACCAATTGAAGACATGATAAAGACACGCACATATTTCAAATTAATCCCATACATTGCCGGTTCAGTTACCCCACAAAAGGCTGAAATTGCTGCTGGAGCAGAAAGTCCTTTGAGGTCTGCTTTTTTAGATTTAAAGAAGACAGTCAAGGCACCAACCCCTTGAGCGAGCATTGTGAAAGAAACAATCATATTGAGTGAACTTGCTCCAGTGGCCGCCAATTCTTGTGAAATAAGTGGAACAACCAACCAGTGCAACCCAAAGATAACCAAACATTGATACAAACCACCAACGATAATACTTGCAATTCCTAAATTCAATGACAAGATATGATCAATCACAAATGACAATCCAGAAGAAATTGTAGAAATAACTGGACCTACCAAAAGTAAAACAATTGATGCGGTAATAAAGAAAGTAATCATTGGTTGGAAAATTGGACGCAAGGCAAGTGGTAAAACTTTTTTCAACCAAGCATTCAGTGGTTTAGCAATTGCCACGGCTACAATGATTGGGAAAATTGTATAAGCATAGCTTGGCAAAGCAACTGGAATTCCAAAATAACTTGTATTAAAAGTTACTCCAAGGAAATTTGCAACAGGAGCAGCTGCTTCAACAACAACATTTTTACCTGCCGCATTCGTTCCAACATGCGCATTTACCAAGTTAGTAATCCCTGGATTAATCATAAATCCGCCGACTGCAGCACCAATAAATTGTAAAACAGTATCTTTAGGTGCCAATTGTTTTGCCGCTGAAAAACCAACCAAAACAGGTAAGAAGTAAAAGGGCGTCATTGCCAGTGTTGAAATAATGACATAAGTTGAACTTGCAGGATCAATCACTTCGATTAAGCGATTTCCCTTAACAAAGATACTAAGTAAACCATTAATCATCCCACCAGCTGCAAGTAAACCAATAATAGGAATCATTGACCCAGTAATTGTTCCAATGACCACTTGGAAAGCATGAACAATCGGATTTTGTTTTTTACCATTAGCTGGTGCTGTTGCAGCTACTGCTTGTGCCGTTGCCTCATCATCAACTACCGCATCACCAAGTTGTTCAACAACTTCATCATAAACATCCTCAACCGCTTGTCCAATAACCACTTGATATTGATTCAAGTTTGAATTATAAACGGCGCCTGCCACACCAGGTAAGGCTTCAATTGCCGCTGTATCGGCTTTATCCTTGTCCTTTAAAGTGAAACGAAGACGAGTGATACAATGAATAACTTTTGTGACATTTTCAGCGCCACCTACATTTGCGATAATATCAGTCGCAAGTTGTGAATAATTTGCCATAAGTTCTCCTTTTGCTTCATTATCTATGAAGCATTTCATAATATAAAATAATAATTGACGAGTTTAATAGTCACAAAATCTATATCCAAAGTTCTCGTCATCTTTGCGCTATAAATTTATTGGTTGATATTTTTACTTACTTAACACTTGCCTGACCTAATTCATCACGTGCATTGGCTGAACCATATTTAACCTCAAAGCCAGATAAAAGGTCTTTAGTATTTGTAAAAATAACCATTGTTGTCTTATCCAAACCAGCAGCTTCAATTTGCCCCCAATCAACAGTTCCCAGCTCATCACCACCATTAACAATATCATCCACTTTAACTTTAATTTTAAATGGTGCCCCTTTAAGAGCTACTGTATCAATACCGAGATGTAAAAGAATATCTAAGCCATCAGCACGTTTAAAACCAATTGCATGTCCCTGAACTAAAGTTACTTTTGCAGAAACTGGAGCAAAAATTTTATTTTCTTTGGGCTCAACTGCAAAACCATCACCCATTATTTTCTTTGAAAATACCGGATCGTTTACTTTTGAAAGTTCAATAACTTCTCCAGAAACTGGATTATATAGCCCTTTATCGTCTTTCAATTCTTTCTTTTTTCCTATTCCAAACATAAGAATCTCCTATCTTTTGAAGTTGTACGTACAAGTTAACAAAATCATTGTATCATATAAAAACGTTTTCAGCAAGCGGTAACAATTATTTTTATGATAAAATATAAAGTATGAAGAAATATGAAGTGATTTTGCAAGATTTAGAAAAAAAGATTTTTAACGATATCTATAAAACGAACGATATTCTTCCAAGTGAAAATGAGCTCTCTGTTAATTACGAGAGCAGTCGTTCAACAGTCAGACAGGCTTTAAAAATTTTAGAAGAGAAAGGGCTTATTCAAAGACGACATGGCTATGGTAGCATTGTCCTCGCTCATGATAGGCTCCTTTTCCCTATCTCTGGCTTAACTTCATACAAAGAACTACAAACCTCTATGGGTTTCCATAGTGAAACTGAGGTCATTCGCTTTGAAAGACTTGAAATTAACCCTAAACTTTCAGAAACAACTGGTTTTGCCGTTGGGGAACACGCCATAAGTATTCTCAGAAGGCGCAAAGTAGATGGCAAATTTTCAATTTTAGATTGGGATTTATTTTTAGAAAAATATTCCGAAGGTTTAACTCCAGAACATGCTAAAATTTCAACCTATGACTACTTAGAAGATAATTTAGGGCTTGACATTGCCTATGCTCAAAAGGAAGTCACGATTGATTTTGCTTGCGAAGATGACTTTAAATACCTTGACTTAAACCCCAAAGACCATCATGTCGTGTCTGTCAAATCTCATGTTTATCTTGCTGATAATACTCTTTTTCAGTATACTGAATCTCGACATCAAGTCGACCGCTTTCGTTTCACAGAATTCGCTAGACGACAAAAAAGATAAAAAAGCTCTCCCAATAAGGAGAGTTTTTACTTGATAATAAAAAGCAAGAACAAAATCAGTTCTTGCTTTTTTTCTTTATTTTACACCAATTTCTGCTTCAACAACTTCAACAATGGTATCTACAACATGATTGACCTCTTCATGAGTTGGCGCTTCAGCCATGACACGCAAGAGTGGTTCAGTTCCTGAAGGGCGAACTAAAATACGACCTTTCCCATTCATTGAAGTTTCCATTTCTGAAATTACTTTTTGAATCGCTGGCACATCCATTGCTGATTTTTTAGCTGCATTATCTTTTACCCGAACATTAACTAATTTTTGTGGATAAATCGTAACTTCACTTGCTAATTCAGATAAAGATTTGCCAGTTTCACGCATTACTTTCAACAATTGAATGGCTGAAAGTTGACCATCTCCTGTTGTATTGTAATCAAGGAAAATCATATGACCCGATTGTTCACCACCGAAGTTGTAATTATTTTTCTTCATTTCTTCAACAACATAACGGTCACCAACGGCTGTAATC
Organism: Lactococcus sp. S64; assembly: GCF_016516525.1. NCBI lineage: Bacteria > Bacillati > Bacillota > Bacilli > Lactobacillales > Streptococcaceae > Lactococcus > Lactococcus sp. S64. The sequence goes on from NZ_JACVUQ010000004.1 coordinate 49,347, forward strand.
ACTGAATTAATCCCTGCTTCTTCAAGCGCTAAATGGAATCCAAGATTAGACATCACAGTTGTTACTAGCGTATCTTGAGCCAATTTTCCTTGTCCAAGAAGATATTTCCCAACGATAAACATAATTTTATCGCCATCAACAATTTCTCCATTTTCATCAACGGCAATCAGGCGGTCAGCATCACCGTCAAAGGCAAGTCCGAGGTCACTTCCTGTTTCGACAACTTTTTTAGCCATCGCTTCAGGATGAGTTGAGCCTACTTTTACATTGATATTGAGTCCATCAGGATTTTCACCAATAACTGTCAAATTCGCTTCTAAATCAGCAAAAACGGCACGAGCAGAAGTATAAGCTGCACCATTAGCGGTATCAAGAACAACCTTATAGCCTTCAAAATTACCTTCTGCTGTTGTTTTTAAGAAAGCTTGATATTTACGAACACCTTCGATATAGTCATGCAGCATTCCTAAGCCTTGAGCAGATGGACGTGGCAATGTGTCTTCTTCAGCGTCAATCAATGCTTCAATTTCAAGTTCTTTTTCATCCTCTAATTTATAACCATCACCACCAAAGAATTTAATTCCATTATCAAGTGCTGGATTATGGCTGGCTGAAATCATGACCCCAGCAGAGGCACCATCTTTTTTAACTAAATATGCTACACCTGGTGTTGCAATGACTCCTAAATCATAAACTTCAATCCCAACAGACAAAAGTCCTGAAATCAAACTGCTCGCAAGCATTTGTCCAGAAATTCGTGTATCGCGACCAACATAAACTTTTGGTGTACCTAATTCATGTTGACTAAGGACATAGCCACCAAAACGACCAAGTTTAAAAGCCATCTCCGGCGTTAATTCAACATTTGCTTCCCCGCGAACACCGTCTGTTCCGAAATATTTACCCATTTTTTCTTGTCTCCATTTTTATTATTTTTATTTGACTCTGAAAATTTATCCACTTATTTTTACAGGTGTTAATGTTACTTCAACTTCTTGTGGATCAGCACTTACTCCTGTTGCACGTATAGGAACAGTTACTTTCGTTTCTTTTACAACTCCAGAGATATCCACTGATGCTTCAACCTCGTTGATTGCTTCTAAAGCACTTTTTTCTCCTGAAAGAGTAACTGTTTTATCAGATACTTTTGTCTTAATAGATGATAAAGTCTTATCAAGCGTTCCTTTTTGTGTCACTTTAACCGGCACATCTTTAGTTAATTTATTTACTACAACTTTTAAATGAGTCGTTGAAGGTTCAATTTGTGCTGGAAGAATTTTACCTGTGCTGTCTACGGCATGAAGAGTGACTGTGCCTGAATAATTTTCATTTAAATTAACATCATTTGGTAATGCAGCTTCAATTGCTTGAATTTTTTTGATGCTCTCTTCCCCGGCAGTCACTTTTACCTTTTCATCACTCACTGAAAGTGAATCAATTGTAAAACCTTCTGGCAATTGAGTTGAATCAGCTTTTGGTGTTACTTCAAACTCTTTCTTCACTTTGTCTTCTAAAGTGATATTCATTGTTTTAGGTTCAATCGTTGCCGTTACTCCGCCAGTCAGTTGTTCAATCCGAATTGGTACATCAAATTTTCCTGTTTTTAGTTTGGTCAAATCAACACTTAAAAAGAAATTTCTTGTGTCCGAATTTTCTTCATTAGTGATAGACAAGCGATTATATCCAGAAAGATGAACCGTCGCAGTGCTGTTATAACCACTAACGAAATATTTATTAGAATTATATTTCAATTCTACTGGAACGTTATTAATTGTGGCTGTGTAAACTTCTCCAGACTGATTAGTTCCCTGATTACGGATGGATGTTGCATTAGCATTAAAGAAAAGGACAATCGCAAAGAAAACAGAGGCAAGGATATAAAATGTTTTGGAATTAAAAAATTTATTTGCCATTTTTCTTTCCTCCTGCTTTATTTTTTCTATTCTTCCCTGTTCCTTTTTCATTTTTTTCAACTTTAGGAACTAAAATGGCCACTAGAATATCATGGAATTTTTCTTTGGAAATATCCGCGAAAAATTCTCCATTGTGAGCAATTGAAATTCCACCAGTTTCTTCGGAAACCACTAAAATTAAAGCATCTGAGACTTCAGAAAGTCCAATTGCAGCACGGTGTCTAGTCCCAAATTGTTTTGAAATCCCCGATTTTTCGGTCAAAGGAAGATAGGCAGAGGTTACAGCAATTTTGTTTCCCTGAACAATGACCGCGCCATCGTGTAAAGGTGTATTTGGAATGAAAATATTAATAAGTAGTTCGCTAGTAATATCCGCATCTAAACGAATCCCTGTACTTACAAATTCATTTAAATTTTGCCCTTGCTCAATCGCAATCAAAGCGCCAATTTTTCGCTCAGACATGTAAGCAAAAGATTTCTCGTAAGCTGAAATATGCCCATCAGGGCTACTTTTTCTCGTTGGTGTAAATAATGTGGTTGTTCTTCCTAAGCTTTCAAGCGCTCGCCTAATTTCAGGCTGAAAAATGATAACTCCGGCGATAACCCCATAGGTAATAACTTGGTTGAGTAACCACTCAACTGTTGTAAGTCCAATAAGTCCGGCAATAATTCTGATAAAAATGAAAATAATCACACCACGAACAAGCGTCATTAATTTTGTTCCTTGTACAAACCTAATCGCTTGATAAAGGAAAAAACTGATAATTGCAATATCTAATATTGCAATAGCAATTCGCAGAGGTGATTCATTCAATTCAAAAATCTTTTGCCAAAACTCAAGGTTAAAAAATTGATTGAAGTCGGTCAAAAGTCCCCCTCCTTTTATATTGTTAGTCTAATTATACCAAAATTTTAAGTGAACTGCTTTATTCCCAAATAAAGATTTATCATCTTGTTCTTATTCCCTTAATCTATCTGTAATTTTTACATTAGCAAAACTGTAGTTTTTAGCTGACGAGAATAAAAAAATTACTGACAAAAATTCTGTCAGTAACTTTTCATTAGTAAGAATATATTATTTTTTAGCCTCACGTTCTGCTTTACGAGCAGCTCGTCTTGCTTCACGCTCAGGATCAACTGGACGTTTCTTACGTTCTTTTGGCAGAGTAGCTTCTATAGTCCCCTCTGATTCAGGATTTTTTTTCGCCAGTGCTTTTGCTTCACGTTCTAAATACTTATCTAAATCTCCTGATGTTCTAGCATAACGCATAAATCGTTTACGAGAATCTTTGGCAGCTTTAGCATACAAACTTTCTGCATGTTCAGCATCAACTTTTAATAGATTACCAAAACGAGATTGTGTCAATAAGAAATCTCTAACTTTACTAAAATCAGGTTTTTTGAAATCAAGAATCATCGGATTTTTACCCAAATCTTCAAGAAGAGGATTATAGCGATAAAGTTGCCAATAACCAGAATTCACGGCTTCTTTTGCTTCATCAAGTGCTAAATGTATTCCTCCATATAAACCATGTGAAATACATGGAGTATAAGCAATAATGACTGATGGACCTTTAAATTTTTCAGCTTCATCAAAGGCACGGATTGTTTGCATCATGTTTGCTCCAGAAGCAATCTGAGCCACATAAACATCTCCGTAGGTCATTAGCATCGCTCCTAAATCTTTTTTCGTATTAGATTTACCGCCAGCAGCAAATTGTGCAATTGCTGAAGCTGGAGTTGCTTTAGAAACTTGTCCCCCAGTATTGGCATAGACTTCGTTGTCCATAACTAAGATATTAACATCAGCACCTGAAGCCACGATATGGTCTAAACCGCCAAAACCAATATCATAGGCCCAACCATCCCCACCAAATATCCATTGGGTTGGTTTTACAAATTGATCTTTTTGTTTATATATTTCATCCAACTTAGCTGAGTTGAAGTGTTCAGAAGCAAGCATTCCCTTCATTTTTTCGGCTCTTGCTCGTGTTCCTTCTGAATCTTCTAAGTGTTCTACCCAGTCTTTCGCCAATTTTTGCAAATCATCTGACATTTCTGGCAAGGCTTCAAGGACTTGGGCTGCTAATTTTTGACGTCTGGTTTGAGAAGCTAACCACATTCCATATCCGTATTCCGCATTATCCTCAAAGAGTGAGTTTGACCATGCAGGGCCTTGTTCAAACTCATTTGTTGTATATGGTGTTGCTTGTGTTCCGCCATAAATGGCTGAACAGCCAGTTGCATTGGAAATCATCATTCGGTCACCAAACATTTGTGTCAATAATTTAATATATGGTGTTTCACCACAGCCTGAGCATGCTCCTGAAAATTCAAAAAGTGGTTTTTCAAATTGACTAGCGGCAATTGTACCTGGACGAGCTGGATTTTCTTTTGTTTTAAGGGTTTGCGCAAAAGCCCAATTGACAGATTCTTTTTCTTGTCCCTCATAAGGAATCATTTTTAAAGCTTCACCCTTTTTAGGACAGGCTTCAACACATAATCCACAACCTGTACAGTCTTCAACAGAGACCTGAATCCGATATTTTAAGCCATCAGCTCCTTTATAATCCATAACATGGAAACCTTCTGGCGCTTGATTCCATTCGTCTTCGACGACTAAAAATGGTCTGATGGCAGCATGTGGACAAACAAATGAACATTCATTACATTGAATACAAGCTTGGGCATTCCATTCAGGAATTTCTAAGGCAATTCCCCTTTTTTCAGAAGCACTTGTTCCCAATGGTTCATCTCCAAAAGTCATTTTGTTATCGACTAAGGTTTGTACCGAAAGTTCATCACCTTCAAAGGCATTGGTTTTATTTACAATTTCAAAAACATATTTTTTACGAGAACTTTCTGTCGTAAGAACTTTCGTTTTTTCTTCTTGAGTTTCAGCCCAGCTTTCTGGAATCTTTACTTCATGCAAGCCGTTCAAAGCAAGTGCCATTGCATTCAAATTTTGTTCAACAATGGTTGGTGATTTCTTTGCATATTTTTGAGCATCTTTTTTCAGAATCTCATAGGCTTCATCAAAAGGCATAACATGAGCCAATTTGAAAAAGGCGACCTGCATAATCGTGTTAATTCTGCGTTCCATTCCGGTTTCATGAGCAATTTTCATGGCATCAATCGTATAAAATCGAATTTGATTTTCGGCAATGAATTTCTTCATTTCATTCGGAAGATTTTTTGAAAGTTGTTCTAGATTCCAACTTGTGTTTAATAGAAATAGGCCTCCAGCTTTCAAGCCTTTGGTCAAGTTATATTTACGTACATAAGTCATGTTGTGACAAGCAACAAAATCAAGTGTAGCTGTCATATATTCAGAAGTAATTGGCGAATCACCAAAACGTAAATGTGAAATGGTTAATCCACCTGATTTTTTTGAATCATATTCAAAAGCGGCTTGAACATATTTATCAGTATGGTCACCAATAATTTTGATTGCTGCTTTATTGGCGCCAACTGTTCCATCTGAACCAAAGCCCCAGAATTTTGCTTGAAATGTATCTGCTGGTGTTAAATCAAGGACTCTTGAATTTGTCAGAGACAAGTTTGTAACATCATCATTAATTCCGATTGTAAACATACGTTTTGGTTGTGCTTTGACTAATTCATCAAAAACACTGACGATGTGTTCTGGACGAGTATCTTTTCCACCAATTCCATAGCGGCCACCAATCACTTGTTTAACATTAGAATTGAAAAGCGCTGATTGAACGTCAAGGAAAAGAGGTTCTCCATTTGAACCCGATTCTTTTGTACGGTCTAAGACTGCTACTGATTTGACTGTCTTTGGTAATTTTTCAAGAAAGTTTTCCAATGGAAATGGACGATACAAGTGAACATTGATAAAACCAACTTTTCGGCCTTGTCCATTTAAATAATCAACTGTTTGCTCAATTGTCCCAGCAACAGAACCCATAGAAACAATGACTTCTGTCGCATCAGGTGCGCCATAATAATTGACTAAATCATAATCTGTCCCACGAAGTTTATTGATTTTTCCCATGTACTTTTGAACGATTTCAGGAAGAGCTTCATAGTAAGAATTGACCGTTTCCCTTTGTTGGAAATAGATATCTGCATTTTGATTTGTCCCTGAAACTGTAGGATGATCAGGGTTCATTGCACGGTCACGAAAATCAGCTAATTTTTCTTGATTAACCATTGGTAATAAATCTTGATAATCAATAACATCAATTTTTTGAATTTCATGAGAAGTTCTAAAACCGTCAAAGAAATTCAAGAAAGGAACTGAACCTTCAAGTGTTGCTAAGTGGGCAACTGCTGACAAGTCCATCACTTCTTGAACAGATGACTCTGCTAACATGGCAAACCCAGTTGTTCTGGCTGACATCACATCAGACTGGTCTCCAAAAATATTAAGCGCCCCAGCCGCTACGGCACGAGCTGCGACATGAATAACTGCTGGCAAAAGTTCACCAGCCATTTTATACATATTTGGAAGCATTAAAAGGAGCCCTTGCGAAGCGGTATAAGTTGTCGCAAGCCCTCCTGCTTTAAGAACACCGTGCATGGCACCTGCTGCACCGGCTTCTGATTGTAGTTCTGTAATTTTTACTGTTGAGCCCCAGATATTTTTACGACCAGCAACTGACCACGCATCAGTATAATCTGCCATTGGTGAACTTGGGGTAATTGGATAAATTACGGCAATTTCTGAAAAGGCGTAAGCAATATGTGCTGCCGCCATGTTTCCGTCCATTGTTTTTTTCATTTTTTTCAAACCTTCTCAGGAGAGCATTTATTCGACATTTTTACGGCATAAAGAGCGGTGTCGGTGTTCTTTATGTGATTTAGTACTAAATCGAAAAAGACGAGAGCTTTCCTAATAATATTATTTTGACTAAGTTAATTTTAGCATTTTAAGCCTGAAAAGTTGAAGCTGCTTAGTGTCAATTATCTTTGACATTATCGTTGAAAAGCCTTTATTTACAAGACCTATCAGTAATTTTTTCACTTACAAACTAAAAAAGATTCTATCAATTAATGACAGAATCTTTAGAGATAAGAGGGCGTAAATTTTAATCAATGATGCGATGTTCAGTTTGAGCATCAAAGAAATGTGATTTGTTTAGGTTCAAAGCCACTGTAATTTTTTCTCCTGGATTGCGGAAATCACGCGCTTCAACACGAGAAACAAACTCAGTTGAACCAGCTCTAAGATAAAGCATAGTTTCTGCTCCAAGAAGTTCAGAAACGACAACTTCAGCTTCAATTGTTTGATTTGGATAGGCTTGTTGTGCCAAATTGCTTGCTTGAATGTCTTCTGGACGAATTCCAAGAATCACTTCTTTTCCTTCATACCCTTGTTCTTTAAGCAATTTTGCTTTTCCTTCTGGAAGGTCCATATTCAAACCTTCATTATTTGTTAATTTTCCAGAAGCAACTTTGACATTAAAGAAGTTCATCGCAGGACTACCGATAAAACCGGCAACAAATTTATTAGCAGGTTCATTATAAAGCTCTTGTGGTGTTCCGATTTGTTCAACACGACCAACTGTCCCTGTTTTATCAGAGTTTGGTGATGATGACATAATAACAATACGGTCAGCAAGAGTCATCGCTTCAGTTTGGTCATGGGTTACATAGATTGTTGTCGCTCCAATTCGACGGTGAATTTTTGCAATTTCTGTACGCATTGAAACACGAAGTTTAGCATCCAAGTTTGACAAAGGTTCATCCATGAGGAAAACCTTGGCGTCACGAACAATCGCACGTCCCATTGCTACCCGTTGACGTTGCCCACCTGATAAGTCAGCAGGTTTACGGTCAAGTAAATCAGAAAGACCAAGAATTGTTCCAGCTTCTTCAACACGACGTTTAATTTCATCTTTTTTGAACTTACGAAGTTTCAAACCAAAGGCCATGTTATCAAAAACGGTCATATGTGGATAAAGCGCATAGTTTTGGAAAACCATGGCAATATCACGATCTTTTGGTGCGACATCATTCATGATTTTACCGTCAATTTTAAATTCGCCTTCGGTAATATCTTCAAGACCAGCGACCATTCGCAATGTTGTTGATTTACCACAACCTGAAGGACCAACGAATACAATGAATTCTTTATCTTTGATATCAATGTTGAAATCTTCAACAGCGTATTGCGTCGCATTGGGATATTTTTTGTAGATTTTGTCTAAACTGAGTGTTGTCATTTTTTCTCCTCTAATAACATTTGTTCTTTAATATTATTCTACTGTAAACGTTTTCTGTTTTCAATCAGTGATTTGCCTAAATTAATTGTACAAGTTGCACATTTTACTGACAGAATTATTAATGTAGTTGACAATTCTCTTAGCCTCAACTAAAATGCTCCGAGCCGTCGTATTTTACTGACAGAAAAAGTTACTGACAGATCTGTCAGTAACTTTTTAACCTTCTTCATCTTCGTCTTTAATTTTATTTGCTTCTTCGGCAAATTTTTGCGCAACTGCTTCTAATGCCAAGGTTTCTTCGTCTCCAAGGTAATGGTCATCGTTAATTTCATCAAGGTTTACATACATATCCAAATGACCTTTGAGATTATCAAATTGAACTGGAGCATCTCCACCATATTCTCCATCTAAATTAAGAAGAATTTTTTGACCGCCTAAGGCTTCGATTTCTATTTTACTTGTTTTAATGTATTCCAAATTAACATCATCCAAATGTTTTCCATTAGCTACAATCGCAAGTAAAGCAATAAGTTCAAATAGATTATCTGTTTTCACCAAAATCAGTGTGAAAAGTCCATCATCTAATTTAGCATCAGGTGCAATCTTTTCAAAGCCACCAACTGAATTAGTAAGTGCGGCAAAGAACATTGAAATATCACCCTCAAATACGCCTTCATCATGAACAACACGAACCGGTGCTTTACGCACACGAGGTAAAAGTTCTGCACCCTTTGCTAAATAGGCCAAATAACCAAAAGCCGTTTTTAAATGACTGGGAACACTGTAAGTAAGTTCTGTCAAACCGCCCCCAGCAGCGATATTAATAAAATACTGTTCATCTTGTGTTTCTCTGATTACGGCATGACCGACATCAATATTTAGAATCTGATTTTTACCAATAATTTCAATCGCTTCAAGCGGTTTTCCTCTTGGAATTTTTAAAGCCCTAGCAAAGTCGTTTGTCGTTCCCGTTGGAACAATAGCTAATTGAGGACGTTTCTCAAAAGGAGAAATTCCAGCTACAACTTCATTAATAGTACCATCACCACCAGCCGCAATGATTAAATCAAAGCCAGCTTCTGTTGCTCTTGCCGCCTCTTTTTTTGCGGAATCTTGTTCTGCTGTGGTTTGATAAGCACTGGCCTCATAACCATATTGCTCTAATTTATCCAAAATATCTGCAATATGTTTTTTTATAATTTCTTGACCCGATGTCGGATTGTAAATCAATCTCGCCTTCATCATTTTCTCCGAAACCTTCTCTCATCCATTCTTAAAAAATAATTTACTGACAAACTCCCAAAAGAGTGACCCCACCAATTGAACCAAGGTTCAAATTTCTGTCAGTAAATTTACGCTCTCACTAAAGTCTGTCAGTAATATTCAATACAAATTAGTTTATAAATCAAGCAAATCTTGCTCTGACCAGATTTCAATTCCTAAGTCTTGAGCTTTTGTCAGTTTGCTACCTGCTTCTTCTCCGGCGACTACCAAATCAGTTTTCTTAGAAACAGAACCAGAAACATTTGCTCCCAACGCTTCCAATTTTTCTTTTGCTTCTGAGCGCTTCAAAGTCGTCAATTTACCAGTTAAGACAACTGTCTTACCTGATAATATTCCTTCAACATTAACAGCCCCTAAATAATCAAAATTTACACCAGTATTTTCAAGTTCATCCAGTAAAATTTTTGCTCCGTCAGTTTCAAAATAAGAAACGACAGCCGTAGCAATGACCCCACCTAAAGATGGAATTTCAGAAATTTCTTCTTCTGTTGCTTTAGAAAGCGCTCGAAGATTAGCAAAACGTTCCAAAAGTAATTTAGCCGCTTTACCACCAACATGACGAATTCCTAAACCAAATAATAATTTTTCCGCCGAATTTTCACGACTCTGCGCAATTGCTGACACAATTTTTTGAGCCAATGTTTCTTTGACCTTATCTAATGTCAGTAAATCTTCAATCGTCAATTGATATAAATCAGCAACATCAGCCACCAATTTTTTATCAAAAAGTTGTGAAATGACTGACGGGCCTAAGCCCACAATATTCATAGCATCACGACTAGCAAAATGAATTAGTTTTTCCCGAATTTGCGCCGGACATAAGGGGTTAACACAGCGTAAAGCCACTTCATCTTCAAAATGAATTAACTCCGAACCACACTCTGGACATTTCGTTGGAATTTCTAAGCCTTCAAGACCTTCTGGCCGTTTATCCAAAAGTACTTTCCCAACCTTCGGAATAATATCCCCTGCCTTATAAATCAAGACATGATCGCCAATACGGATATCTTTTTCTTCAATATAGTCCACATTGTGCAAAGTTGCTCGAGCAACCGTTGTCTGTGCTAAAAGAACCGGGGTCATATTTGCTGTTGGGGTGACAACTCCTGTCCGACCGACAGTCCAGTCAACAGACAAAATTTCTGTTTCTGCTTGTTCAGCTGGAAATTTGTAAGCAATCGCCCAGCGCGGTGCCTTAACCGTAAAACCTAATTCCTCCTGCTCAGCAAGATTATTAACTTTTACAACAACCCCGTCAATATCATAGGGGAGTTCGTCACGCAGACGGGTAGCCTCTTCAATAAATTCCCAAATTTCATCCATATTTCGAGCAAATTTACGTTCAGGATTGACTTGGAAACCAAGTTCTTCAAAATATTCTAAGACTTCTTCTTGAGTGTCATTGGTTGCTGGACTTGCTTCTTGATAAAGGAAAGTTGCAAGACCACGTTTGGCAACTATTTTCGTATCAAGTTGACGTAAAGTCCCAGCTGCCGCATTTCTTGGATTAGCAAAAGGAGCTGCTCCTTCAAGTTCACGCTCTTTGTTCAGTTTAGCAAAATTCTTACGTGGAAGATAAGCTTCACCACGTACCACAATATCAATTGCTTCTTTAAGCTTTAAAGGAACATCTTTGATCCGTTTCACATTTTCTGTGATATTTTCACCCGTTGTTCCATCGCCCCGAGTCGCTGCAGTCACAAGCAAACCATTCTCATAATAAAGAGACAATGAAAGACCATCAATTTTTAATTCACAAATATACTCTGGATTAGCAATTTCCTTGCGAACTCGTTCTTCCCAAACTGCTAATTCTTCACGCGAAAAAACATCCCCTAAACTATAGAGATTATAAGGGTGTCTAAATTTAACAAATCCGTCTAAAATAACCCCACCTGTTCGGTGCGTTGGAGAATCCGCTCTAGTTAGTTGTGGATTTTCAGCCTCCAATTTTACCAATTCTTGATAGAGTCGATCGTACTCACTGTCTTCTACCGAAGGCTCATCTAAAGTATAATATTCATAAGCATACTGATTTAATTTTTCCGTAAGCTCTTTAATTTTTGACTCGATATTCATAGCTCCTATTTTAACACAAAAGACCAGTCAGTATGATTACCGAAGCACATCAAAAAGGCAAATTTCTATTAAAAAAATGATGTAATTTAAAACAAAAAAACTTGCTTTTCCAAGCAAGTATCTTTTTTTATTAAGGCGACGGTCGGATTTGAACCGACGATTAAGCTTTTGCAGAGCCATGTGTTACCACTTCACTACGCCGCCACAACATAAACTATTATAGCGGAAAAATAAATTTATGGCAAGCATGAGCTCACTCTACTTCCAGTTAAATCATTTGAGTCACGACCGACAGGCTTTAACAATCATTTGCTAACTCCAAATCAATAAAAAATGACTTGAGCTATGCAACTTTTCTGTTTTAATTACCAATTTTAAAATTTGTTTCTGTGTCCATAAAGACCAAATCCCGCTGAACATTTTCTCTGCTGACAACATGAAATCTTCTTCCATCTTTTTGAATCAAAAAATCGCCAACTAAAGCCAAATCTCCTGAAATTGACTCAAAATTTAAAACGTTTTTATTCCATTCATTCCAAGAAAGCCGTTCTTGTTCAAAAGCCTGCCTAACCCATATTTCATGAATTGGTCGATGCGAAATTTTCCAGACTTCTACAAGCTGTCCCCTATATTTTGCTTGCATAAAACCCCTTTCTGTTACACATGAACTACTCAGTAAAGATATTTTAGCAAAATGAACAAATTTGTCAAAAGCTAGTTGGAAATTTAACCCTTGTTCTTTTCATATCGGAAACGTTTTTTACATGAAAATAACTTATAATCTGATATTTTTACTTTATTAGGCTTTAAAGTTCACCAAAAAATTAATAAAATACAGTTACGTACCCTTTATACTACTTTTTCCACTTTTGGAGTGTTTTCTTTACATTCCAATAAAAATAAAAAGACACTTTCGTGTCTTTTATTTTTAAAGTTCTTCACCATTTGTTGCGATAACTTTTTGATACCAAGTAAAGGAGTCTTTTTTCGAACGTTCTAATGTCCCATTTCCTTCGTTATCCTTATCTACATATATGACGCCATAGCGTTTTTTCATCTCACCTGTCCCAGCAGAAACAAGGTCAATAAAGCCCCACGGAGTATAACCCATTAAGTCAACTCCATCATAATCTACAGCATTTTTCATTGCTTCTATATGAGCTTTTAAATAATCTACTCGATAAGGGTCGTGAATACTTCCGTCAGCTTCAACTTCATCTACAGCACCAAAACCATTTTCAACAATGAAGAGTGGTTTTTCATAACGTTCATAGAACCAATTCATTGCATAACGTAATCCTAAAGGATCAATTTGCCAGCCCCATTCAGAAGCTTTAACATATTCATTCTTGACTAAATCTTTATCTTCATTGTAATCAAAAGTAGGAGCTTTACCATGGTCTTTAATTGCAAAACTCATGTAGTAAGAAAAACCAATATAATCTACTTTTCCTTCTTCCAATGCTTTCAAATCATCATCAAGAATATCAAGTTTAAATTCCTTACGGTTAAAATAGGCTTTTAAATAGCTTGGGTAATGTCCGCGAACATGAACATCTGCAAACCAATAGCGACGTTGCATAGCAACGGTTGAAGCCATCATATCTTCTGGTTTACAAGTTGCAGGATAAATCGGACACATGGCAATCATACATCCAATTTGGAAATCTGGATTGATTTTATGTCCCAGAGCGACAACTTTGGCAGAAGCAACCAACTCATAATGAGCCGCTTGATACATCATTTCTTCACGTTCTTTTTCGCTTGCTCCTTCTGGGAATTTTAAACCAGAGTTAGTAAATGGTGCAAAATCACGCAAATAGTTTGCTTGGTTGTTGATTTCATTGAAAGTCATCCAATATTTAACTTTATCTTTATAACGATTCATTACGACTTCTGAAAAATGGACAAAGAAATCAATGAGTTTACGATTACGAAAGCCACCATATTCTGTCACTAAGTGATAAGGAAGTTCAAAGTGAGATAGAGTAATTACAGGTTCAATCCCATGTTTTAAACACTCATCAAATAAATCATCATAGAATTGCAATCCTTCTTCATTAGGTTCTGCTTCATCTCCATTTGGAAAAATACGAGTCCATGCAATGGAAGTTCTAAAACAATTTAATCCCAATTCATCAAAGAGTGCAATATCTTCTTTGTAGCGATGATAAAAATCAATAGCTTCATGATTCGGATAATTTTCTCCCTCAATTACCCCATCTGTGATTTTTCTCTCTACTCCATTGCTCCCTGCTGTCATGACATCAGCAACAGAAACTCCCTTTCCGCCGGCATTCCATCCTCCTTCAAGTTGATGTGCAGCAACTGCTCCTCCCCAGAGGAAGTCTTTTTTTAAAGTCATAATTTCTCCTTTTAAATTTTTAGAATTAACATTTTTAATAAGATAAGCTCAAGAATTCTTGAGCTCATCTAAAATTTGCTATTATTCAGCAGCATTAATTTCAGCTTCTGTTTCAGCTTCTTCTTTAAGAAGAATATTGTCATAAGCTTTGGCAAATGGCCAGTAGAGAAGTGATGTCAATGCAAGGATAATAACTTGCCAAACCATACCTTGCCAGCCACCTACAAGGTATCCTGAAAGAACTGCGGGTGTTGTCCATGGAACATAAGCTCCGTTAAATGGTGGAATGATTCCTAGATAAATCACTAAGTAAGTCAAGATTCCTGAAATCAATGGTGCTAAGATAAATGGAATTGCAAGAATAGGATTTAAGACAATAGGAAGACCAAAGAGAATTGGTTCATTAATATTGAACACTGCAGGTCCAATTTCCATACGTCCTAAAGTTTTACCTTGAACTGATTTTGCACTCACTAAGAGGAAGATAACCAAACCAATGGTCAAACCAGAACCAGTAACTGTCAAGTATTGGTCCATGAATGATTGTGTAACGATGTGGGCTCCATTTGAAAGACTGAGATGTCCTGCTTTATAGAGGGCAGCATTGTCAGCAGAGTTGGCTTGAAGCAATGGTCCCATAATCCCACCGATGATTGTCGCTCCGTGAACACCGAACCACCAGATAAATACTGGCATAAAGGCAATAACGAAGACGCCGACAGGACCATCAGTTACGTGTTGTAATGGAGTTTGAATCCATTTATAAACTAATTCAATGAAAGTTGTGTTGAATCCGATTGTTGTAATTCCGTGAACAACACCAGCTAAGGCAATGATTGCTCCTGCAGGAACAAGTGAAGTGAATGATGCCGCAACGTTTTCTGGAACTTGTTCCGGCATTTTAATTGTGATGTTACGACGCATAAAGCCAGTGTAAATCCAACCGACTAAGAGTCCGACGATGATTGAAAGAACCATCCCTTTCCCACCTAACCAAGCTCGGTCAATTACTCCCCCTACTTGATAAGCAGTTGAAACTTTAGTTGGGTCAGTAACAGATGTTACTTGATGAATTGTGTCTGGTTGCAACAAGATGTGAACGATAATACCAGTTAAACCAGCAGGAACTCCTTCATAACCTGCATCTCGAACCCACGCGTAAGCAATACCGAATACGGCAAGCAAGGCCATAATACCAAATGAAGCATTATTAATTTGTAAAAAGAGTGGGCCCAATTTGATTTTGTTCATGAAGTCTTGGCCTGCTTGGAATGGCAATTGACCAAGAATCAAGAATACTGAACCAATAATGATAAATGGAATAGGATAAATCATACCATTTTTGATTGCCGTGACTGCACGGGTATTCAAAAATTTCATCATTGGAGGCATGATTTTGTTTTGAATAAAATTGTTCATGGTTGAACAGTCTCCTTTACTTTTTTTGATGAACTGGTTTCACGTTCATCTTTTCTACATTTTCATTATAACACTAAAGAGCAAAAGAAAGAAAGCGGTTTCTTGTTTTTCCAAAACTTTGGTTCTGTACCACTCGTGAAGACTAATGTGCCAAAAATGTCATATAAGTTTCCTTTAAGGTTGCGAAAATTAGCCTTGCAAATTATATTTGTTATCTCAATTTAACTTTTTTTGTTTTATCCATCAAACGATTAGGAACGGCTGAGCAGATAAAAAAGCCAATTTGGCTTTTTAATTTGATAATTGATAAACCAAATCTGTTAAACGCTCAGTCAAATAAACTGTTGGTAATTGACTCGTCAAATCATAATGCGTATTGATTCGGTGTTCATTAATTCGATAAGTAAGGACAAAATCGCTCAGTTCAGCAATACTTGAATTCAATTTTGGTGTGATACATGAAATATAGACATCTTTATTAGAGCGCAAACTGGTCAGTACTTCAATGATTTCATTCGTTTCCCCAGAGATGGATAAAGCAATTACCAAAGTGTTGGTTGTATTTTGTAATTTTGAAGCAATTGGATAAGTCACATCACTAAATGAAAAGGTATTAATTCCAACTCCCGCTAATCTTCTGGCTGCATAATCGCAAATTAAACCGCTGGAACCTACTCCTGTAAAAATGATATTGTCACTTTCAATGACTCGATGTGCCAGATTATCCAAACGTTGTTCAATATCGTTAGAGAAAATATCTAGTGAAAAGGGAATTGCCGTATTTGAGCTTCCTTTTTCCAATTCTTTTTTATCAATAATGTACTCTTTAAAATCTGTATATGAATCATAACCCATTTTATGAATGAGGCGCATGACGCTAGAAGTTCCAACATGTGCTTCCAGAGCAATATCACGGACTCGCATATAAGGAATTTTATCAACATTATCTCGTAAATAACTATAACAAGTTCTTTCCGTGTAGGTTAATTTTTGAAAGTCAACATTTCCAAAAAAACTCATCATTCTCTCCTTTCTTCTTTAAACTTTTTGGTTAGAAAAAAGTTGCGTCTCCGCAACTTTTAATCTTGCTTTTCTAATAAGCTAGGAGCTATATTATTTGTTTTCAAGTGCTTGCAGGCGTTGTTCTTGACCGACAACTTCTACAGCAAGGTCTTTAAAGGTAATCGCATTCATTAAGTGGTCTTGAGCATGAACCATGTAAAGATTCCAACCAATTTTTTCGCCTTGAGCTAAACGTGTCAAAAGGTCAGTCTGAACGTCATGTGCTTCACGAAGTTGTTCGCTCGCTTCGTTTAATGAACTTTCAGCTTCGGCAAATTCACCAGCTTTGGCTTGTTGAATGGCTTGGAAGGCTAAACCTTTGGCATTTCCTCCACTCATGATAATGCCCATTACAACACCCATGTAGTCATCACTTGTTGGATTCTCGTATTTATCAGTCATTTCTTATCTTCCCATTTCTCTTTGCTTAGATTTTTACATAGTAAAAGAGCTTTCGCTCTTTCACAAGTTTGAAATTTTCAAACCTTAATTCATCAAGTTTTCAGCTGCTGCAAGAACTTTATCTCCGCGCATCATTCCATAATCTTGCATTTTGATAACGTCCATTGGCACACCAGCGATTTCAGCTTTTTTAGCAACTTCACCTTTCATGAAGGCAACTTGTGGGCCTAAAAGAAGAACGTCAGGTTTTGGTGAGCCTGTTCCGGCAAGCATGTTATCAATGTCCGCTGTTGATTTTGCGAAAATTTCGTAATCTTTCCCGTTATCTGCTGCTGCTTTTTGCATTTTTGATACCAAAAGTGATGTTGACATACCGGCTGCACATGCAAGTGCAATAACTTTATCTGCCATAATTATTTCTCCTTATTCTTAACGTTTTATAATTTAACGTTCTTTATAAAAATAATTATAACGTTTTCATTTTCATAATGCAAGCGTTATCTATTTTTTGAAAGTGCTTTAAAAATTTTACTAATTAGTTTATTTTTCGCTTTGTAGCAAGCTTTAGGCGACTTTTATGGCATAAAATAAAAAAGCTACTATCAAATAGTAGCTTTTTGAAATATTTGTTTCTCTTTTTGGAACAAATTTATTATTTTTTAAGATGATAATCAATCGATTTATGAGCTAAAATTTCTAAAATAGCTAGTACTGGGAGTTGCGTGGTCAAATTCCCTAAAGGATACTGTTTGGACCATTCGTTAACAAGATTGTACGAGAGTTGGTAATCAGCAAGTTTAGCAACGGTGCAATCTTCATTATTTGTAATCGAAATAATTTTTGCTCCGCCCGCTTTAAACTCCAATTCTTTATTAACAACTTGTTCTGTTTCACCTGACACAGACATGATTACTGCCACAACATTTCCCATACCCTGAACTTGAACAGCTTGAAACGGGTCAGAAATAACGAAGCTTCGTAATCCAGTATTTACAAAATATTTAGTAGCATACTCACTTAATGAACCAGATGTTCCTAAACCTAAAAACACGGTATAATCAGCTTTAGCAATCATTTGTGCAGCATTATTGAGTTTTGCCTGATAATTATCTGTATTCATTCGACGTAAAAACATGTTGAATTCGAGCATATTATCATAATGTTGCTCTTCTGGTGTTTTTTCTTTGAGTTGATTTTTGAGGTAAAATTTTAAATCAGACCAACCTTCAAAACCAAGTTTTGTACATAGTCGGACAATTGTCGAAGTTGAAACATGGGCTTGACTTGCTAAATCACGAATCGTCATTTGTTGGACTTCTTCAGGTGATTTAATGATAAAATCAAAAACTAGCGTTTCAAGCTCGTTAAGTTTACTGATTTGTTCGGGTAGAAACATCATTTTTTACTCTCCGTATTTGGAAATATTTAGCTCCGCCACAAATTCTTTTGAAAATTTACTGACAGAATCATTGTTTGAAAGGATTTGCCAAATTTTAGCAAAACTGTCAGTAAAAATTACTGACAGCTTTTATCCTTATAATAATTGAAATTTTCTTAGCCTTTTCCAAAAACGAAAGCATAGATTAAGCCAAGAATTTCATGACCATAATAATTAGGATAATAAAGAAGATTATTGACTTTTGTCTTTGCAGCAAAGCCTTCTACTTTTACACCTTCTTGTTTTGCTAGATACAAGGCTCGGTAAAGATGAAAATCGCTAGTGACAATCACAGTTTTTCCGTCAAAATATTTTTTGGAATAAGCGATATTTTCCGCGGTATCACCCGCCTTATCTTCACTAATAATTCTGTCAGCCCTAATATGATGACTTATCAGATAATTTTTCATACTAAAAGCTTCACTAACAGGCTCGTCAGCTCCTTTTGCTCCAGACACAATAATTTTGGCTTGCGGATTATTCTTAGCAAGCAAGAGCGCTGCATCTAGCCGCTCTTGAGTAATCTTGGCTGGTTTTTTATTTTGATTTATTCGTGAGCCAAGGACTAAAATTGTTTTAATATCTGTGGAGTTTTCAGCAGTTCTGTCAGTAGATTTGCTAAGAATCAAAGCAAGACAAATTACTGAAATCAAAAGAATTAGACCAACAAAAGCGCCTATAATCTTAAAAGTCTTTTTCATTAATTAAAAACTTTGTTTACGAGAATCACGTGTTTTACGGGCATTTTTATTGCGCTCAGCACGGCGTTTTTTCTTGTTATCTTCTTCAATTTGCCATTTAATTGCACGTTTGTAACCTGGTTTAACGTGTTTTTTACCTTTTTTAAGGGCACCAATGGTTTTTGTTGAAATTTCATCTTGTTTTTTCGTCCGTTTTTCACGACGGTCACGGTCATAAGAATCAACAATTTCACCATCTTTAATAGCTTTTGGTTGGAATGTAACACCCATTTTTTCAATCTCACGAATACTTGAATCATCAGAAGGACTATAGAGTGTAATGGCTGTTCCTTGTAATCCATTACGGCCAGAACGACCCACTCGGTGAACAAAGAAAGTTAAATCTTTTGGAATTTCATCATTGATAATGTGTGATACACCTTCAATATCAATTCCACGCGCGGCAATATCGGTTGCCACAACATATTGATAATCCAAATTTTTAATTGAATTCATGATACGTTTACGTTCACGTGGCGGTACATCACCATGAATTTTTGCAACTTTAAGTCCGTTACTTGTCAAGAAATGATGAATGTCATCAACACGACCTTTGGTATTGGCAAAAATCATTGCCATGTAAGGATTCGTTGCTTTTGTCAATTGGAGCAAAAGTTGGTTATGTGAACTTCCTTTGGTAGAAACAAGCCAATTTTCGATTGTATCTGAAATTACTGTCTTATTGGCGATTTTTTGCATGACAGGATTATGCAAATATTTTTTCAAAAATGGTTGAAGTTTTTGAGGAATAGTTGCTGAGAAAACGAGCATTTGCACGCGTTTACCAAAACTTGAAGCAATTTGGTCAACATCTGCCAAAAATCCCATGTCAAGCGTCATATCCGCTTCATCAACAACAAAAGTATTAGCAGTATGCACAATTAAAGCATTAGATTTGATTAAGTCATGGATTCGACCTGGTGTTCCAATTACGACATGTGGTTGTGATGATTCCAATTTTTTGATTTGACGGGCCTTATCAGTCCCACCAACAAAGTTTGAAACACGAAGCTTGTCATTAACTTTTGTAAATTCTTGAGCTGCTTTGTAAATTTGAGTAGCTAATTCACGTGAAGGAGCCGTAATGACTGCTTGCACTTCATCAAGATCAGTATCAATTTTTTGGAAAATTGGGAGTAAAAAAGTGTGTGTTTTTCCTGAACCAGTTTTTGATTCCCCTACCAGGTCACGGCCTGAGAGAACAATTGGAATCAATTTTTCTTGTACTTCAGTTGGTTTTTCAAATTTGATATTCTCTAACGTTTGGTTAATATAATCTTTAAAATTTAAGTCTGTAAATTTCATTTTTTTCTTTCATTTGTTGAGGATTATTCGTTTCATTTAAAAAATGACGAATCTCTGTTTTTGCTGATTTATCCATGGAAGGGACTTTTTTCTATTATATCAGAAAAAAAACATTTAAGAAACCAGTTCTTGCCACTATTTAAACTCATTTTTAAAATCTGTCAGCATTTTTATTTTTAAAATTTACTGATGGCGCTAAAATTAGAAAAAATTGCTGACAGCTGTTCAACGTTGAAGTCAGTGATTATATTATAAATAAAAAGTTACTGACAGAAATCCTGTCAGTAACTTTTATTTTCCATTATTCATTAACTTTACTTTTTAAAACCTTATGTTCAAGCTTACTAGGCCAGAAACTTGAAGTTTCAAAAAGATTTGATTCTTCAAAAACTTCTTCTGAGCTAAATTTATCACCAACTTCATTTGTTCTTAAAATTTTAGCAACTTTAAAGGCACAGATGACTAATAATATAGCCACACAAAGTAAGAAAATGACTGACAGACTTCCTTGAATCATTGTATTACGCATGGTTGCTTGCGCATTCGTTAATGCTAGACCAGATAATTTACCAGAAGCCACTTGGGCTTTTGCTGCTGAATAAGAAGCAAAGTAACCAATATTGACATCATTTGAAAAGATTTTTTGCCAACTGGCCGCAAAAGTTACACAAACATCCCAAACTAAAGGAAGTGCTGGAATCCAAACCCATTTAAGATAACCTTTACGGATAACCATGACACAAACAATAGCCAGAGCTACCGCCGCAATTAATTGATTAGAAATCCCAAAGAGCGGATACATGATTTTTATTCCACCATTCGGATCAGAAACGCCCATCAAAAGCAAAGCACCCCAAACTCCAACAATCACTGCTGTCGTTATAATTTTACTAGGTAACCAATCATCATCACCTAAGCGACCTAATTTTTTGAAGCCACGCAGGGCATCATTAAGTAAATAACGAGTCGATTTTGTTGCCGCTGAAACAGCGGACAGGATAAAGAGCGCCTCAAACATAATCGCAAAATGATACCAGAATCCCATCATATTTGTCCCACCAATAAGTGGAACCTTATGTAGAATATTTGACATTGAAACGGCTAAAGTTGGTGCACCACCAGTCCGTGAAACAATTGATTGTTCACCTACATCTTTTGCCACTTGCTCAAGTGCTTTTTCACCAGTCGTTCCTTCCCAGTCAATACTGAGTTTTGAACCATCAGGCATCATGGCTACATTTGGAATTGCTTTGGCAGCATTATATTCGGCACTTTTATCTGCTTGATAACTTGAAGCTGCGAGTTTTTGAATACTAGCTTGAGGGGTATTCATAGAATAATAAATTCCAGGATTAAGAGAAATCGCAGCGACTAAAGCCATAATAGCAACAAATGATTCAAAGAGCATCCCACCATAACCAATCATTCGCGTTTGTGACTCTTTAGCAATCAAATGAGGCGTTGTTCCAGAAGACATCATTACATGGAAACCAGACAAGGCTCCACAGGCAATCGTAACAAATAAGAAGGGAAAGAGGGAACCAGCAAAAGCAGGACCATCTGTATTATGTGCAAAATTAGTCAGAGCTGGAATCGTAACATCTGGACGCACACCAACTACAGCTATTGCTAAAACAGCAATTGTACCAATTTTCATAAACATGGATAAGTAATCACGAGGCGTAAGTAAAATCCAAGCGGGGATAATGGCTGCAATAAAAGTATAGCCCATGACCCACCAAACTAAAGCAGTTGGCGAAAGCATGAAAATATGCGCAAATGAAGATTCTGAAACCCAACGGCCACCAAAAATAGCAACTAAAAGGAGAATAAAACCAATCGCTGAAATTTCATTCACATGCCCTGGGCGAATATATTTCAAATAAATTCCCATTAACAAGGCAATTGGGATGGTCATCCCAATCGAAAAGACTGCCCAAGCAGAATTTGCCATCGCCGTCACACAAATCAAAGCTAAAACAGCAAGAACAATCATTGTCATGATAAATACAATAAATGAAGTCAAGCCACCAGCAAATCTGCCAACTTCATCATGAGCCATTGCCCCAATAGATTTTGCTCGACGACGATGAGAATACCAGAGAACAAGCATATCTTGTACCCCTCCGGCAAAAATAACTCCGAAAATAATCCAAATTGTCCCTGGTAAGTAACCCATTTGTGCCGCTAAAACTGGTCCAACCAAAGGCCCAGCTCCAGCAATTGAAGCAAAATGGTGACCGAATAAAACAACTCGATTAGTTGGGTCGAATTCTTTTCCGTCATTATGGCTTTCCGAAGGAGTTGCCCGTAAATCATTTGGACGCATAATTTTACGTTGAATATATAAAGCATAAAAACGATAGCCAATCAAATAAGAACAAACTGCTGCAATAACAAACCAAATCGCATTAATCGTCTCTCCTTGAGCCAGAGCAATCAACGACCAAGCAAGACCACCTAGTAAAGCGACCGCCACCCAAATGATAATTGATAGAAGGCTAGGTTTTGGTAAATGTTTTTTCCAGTCTTTCATTGTTTCTTGAAAATTTGCCTGCTTTAAATCTTTAATTCCGACAATTTTTCCTTGTTTATTCCGCAACAAAAATAGCTCTTCTTCTTCGGTAAAGTTTGAAGAGTTTCCAATATCTTTCATAATCCTCTATTCCTATGCAATTATTAATGCATTTGACCTTCCATATTTTTTAAAACAAAAATGTAACCGATTACAATAATATTTTAGCACTATTTAATCAAAAATATAAACATTTAAGTTTAAAAAAATCTCCTTAAAACATCTTTTTGTAAAAATAAGATAAATTTCCAAAAGAATAGTCTAACATTAAAAAAGGTTTCTCTAAAATAAAAAAAGGCTCTCCTTAAAGGAGAGCCTCATCATCATTTTATTTTGCTTTAGCATAAAGTTCGTTAACTTTATCCCAGTTTACAAGATTAAAGAATGCTTCAATGTAATCAGGACGTACATTGTGATATTTAAGATAGTAAGCATGTTCCCAAACATCAAGTCCTAAAACTGGTGTCAACCCTTCAGAAATTGGATTATCTTGATTTGCAGTTGATACAACTTTCAATTTTCCAGCTTCATCAACAACTAACCAAGCCCATCCTGAACCAAAACGACCTGTGGCTGCAGCTTTAAATTCTGTTTTGAAAGTTTCAAAACTACCAAATTCTTTCGCAATTGCATCCCCAATTTCGCCGTCAGCATGGTTTTCAGAACCGTCAGTGTTTGGACGAAGCCAAAGCCAGAATTGACTATGGTTCAAATGACCACCACCATTGTTACGAACAGCTGTACGAATGTCTTCTGGAATTGCTGACAAATCTGTCAATAATTCTTCAAGGCTAAGGTCATCAAGTTCATTATGTTTTTCAATTGCTGCATTAAGATTATTCACATAAGTTTGATGATGTTTTCCATGATGCAAACGCATTGTTGCTTCGTCAAAGAAAGGTTCAAGCGCATTTGGCGCGTATGGAAGTTCAGGTAATGTAAATGCCATAGTAATTTCTCCTTTTAAGATGTGAACCCATTTTGAAGTCTTAATACTTTGGTATTTTGACTAGATTGAGAATGAATTCAGTTAGTTTATTTTTTTAATTCTATTCTCATTATAGTCGTTTTTGAAACCATTGCCAAATGATTTGATTTGTAATTTATTATTTTCTTTGTTGGATAAAATTAAGCATATTAGTCGAGTAAAGGAGCTCAACCTTTCGACATTCTTCAATATTTTTTGAACCAGTTAAAACAAATAATTTATTCAAATCTTGTTTCCATTGTTCAATAACTTCTTCTACTTTTTCAGGCCCTGTTTGCATAAGATTTTTCAAGATAAAACCAGCAGAACTTGACAAATCAGCCCCTAAAATTAAAGATTTAAAAATCTCTTGAGCCGAAGTAATTCCACCTGTTGCAATCAAACTTTTTCTATTATCAGCCATTTTAGCTTCTAAAAGGCTCTCAAGCGTTGACAAACCAAATTCATCCAAGTTAAAACCATTTTTACTCCGTTTACGTTCAATCCAAGCAAAATTAGTTCCGCCAGCTCCCCCAATATTTATTCCTGAGACAGCTGTTTTTGCGAGTGCTTTAAAGGTTTTTTGTGAAATTCCAAAACCGACCTCTTTGACAATGACTGGAACTTCTAATTGACTTGCAATTTCATTAATATTTTCTAACCAATAAAATTCACGGTCTCCTTCATCCATTGGCAATTCTTGCGCTGTATTGACATGGATTTCTAAAGCATTTGCCTCAATCATATCCACCGCTCGCTTGGCATTTTCTAGAGAATGACCTGCGCCGATATTGGCAAAAAGAAAACCAGAAGAGTGTATTTTACGAACTTCACTGAAACCAGCAGCTAGTTCTGGAAACTTCAAAGCAATCGATTGAGAGCCGACCGCCATGGCTAAATGTTGATTTTTCGCAATTTCTGCTAATTGAGCATTGATTTTATCTGCTCGCTCTGTTCCACCAGTCATCGCTTCAATATAAAAAGGAAATTCAAAATTCTGTCCAAATACTTCTGATGAAAAGTTGATTTTTTTAGTAGATAATTCTGGCAAACTATTAGGAATGATTCGACTATCAGAAAAAGTCAGGCCCGAGGTCTGATTTTTTTCTTCACGCCAATATTTATAAGCTAACGATAAGTGTTCATCTTTGCGATGTTGATGGATTTCTTTTTCAGTTTTCATCAGTTATTTCTCAATTCATTAAAATCTAACTCTGCTTTTTAGCAGACTTATCTCAGTTATTTTTTTGAGCAACCTTAAATTTTTCAAGATTGATTCCATATTCCGATAATTTATTTTGGACTTCAGCAATAGCTTGGGTATTTTGAGCAAATAAAATAATATTCTCCCCAAAACCGGCCCCAGAGATTTTAGCAGCAAATTCAGGATAGCTATTGAGTAAGTTTAAAGCAATAGCTAATTCTTTAGTCATATAACCTTCTGGAATATTCTCCAAAAGCAAAAGTTGATTTTCTGATAACTTTTCTTTGAATAAAGAAAAATCTTGAATGTCAATCGCCGTTGCCAATTCAATGACCAGCTCATTTGAAGCTTGATAAAATTCATCAGAAAGCTTTATTTTTATTTTTTCACTCGTTTTTGCCGCTTTTCCTGTTTGAACCACATAAGTTGCCCAAGGAATTTCGAGAGGTATGACTCGCTTATGATTTTGATAAAAAACAGAACCACCATACATAATAGCAGCAATATCGCCCATTGAACCTGAGCCTTGAACTTCAAAATGCGTTTTTGCGGCAATTTCAAAACGTTTTTCAAGTGACAACTGCAAATCAAAAAACTGATTGACTGCATTAACTAGACCACAAACGACTGAAGCACTTGAGCCGTAGCCTTTTTTATTTTCACCAAAGCCTAAATCACTGACAATCTCAAGAGAAATTTCTGGAGATGAAGATAAAATTTTACTGACAGAATTTTTTTCAATGCTGTCAGCAGCTGACAAAGTATTTTTTAAAGATGTCAGTGCAAAATTCCACGGATTTTCTTTAGTAAATTCAATTTTAGACAAAGAAAATTCAAAATCAGACAGTCCAACATTTGTTTTGAAAATTGATTTCCCTGTAGTAGCTGAAATTCTTACTTCAAAATTTGTTTCAATTGTTGTGATAAGGGCGAGGTTTCCTTCTTTTGTGACCGAATATTCTCCCGCAAAAAAAAGTTTTCCTGGCACTTTGATTGTCATTTTTTTCTCAGAGATATTCATAAGCGCCTCCAGCACGTGCGATATCAAATGTTAATTCTGGAAATTCCGCTTGTAATTTAGCTAAGAGAACTTTTTCAGTCGCGTGGTCAGTAATAATTTTGACGTTTGGACCGGCATCGATAGTCACAAAAGCAAGCAATCCTGATTGATAAGCCTGATTCACAAAGTCAATCACGTGTCTTGTTTCATGCGTGAAATAATCAAAAGGTTGATTAGAGAGACGATTTTGTTCATGCATACCTAATGCATTATCCTGAGCAATTAGACCAACTTTTTCAATATCAGCATTTAAAATGGCCTGCTTCATTTCTTCCAGTTGAATGGCTGATTTTTCAACCCAAGCACTGTAAGTTGGTGCAGTTTGTGCCAATTGCATGCCCTTAGTTGACGACATTTTTTTCTTTTCAGCAGAGATTTCAGCAACAATCATTGAAAGACCAATATCTTCGTTGTAAAAAGATTCCGCAAAGGAAGATTGATGATCTTCTCCTTTATTCCAAACTGAAAAATTTCCAAAAATTGACCGAGAAGCCGACCCTGAACCGCGTCTAGCTATTCGTGACATTTCTGAATCATC
Organism: Lactococcus sp. S64; assembly: GCF_016516525.1. NCBI lineage: Bacteria > Bacillati > Bacillota > Bacilli > Lactobacillales > Streptococcaceae > Lactococcus > Lactococcus sp. S64. Next base: position 75,889 of record NZ_JACVUQ010000004.1, read on the forward strand.
TTTTTCTAAATCTAAAAGTCCAAACATAGCAGCTGTCAGAGCAGCAAAACTTGAAGCACTTGAAGCCAAACCAGCAGCTGTTGGCACATGATTTTCTGATTGAATCATTACTTTAGGGAAATTTCCATATTGTCCACGCATCATTTCCAAAAATTGACTGACACGGTTGCTGTCTGCCACTTCAGAATTCAAAATCAAGGAATCAGACTCATTGTCAGTAAATTCAACAGAGGTTGTTGTATAAAATGGCTCCAGAGTCATTGACAAAGAAGAGGTTGTTGGAATATTTAGAGCGATATCCGCTTTTCCCCAATATTTAATCAAGGCGATATTTGTATGCGCCCTTGCAGTAACAATATTTTTCATGAAACTATTATATCAAAAATTTGATTCTTTCTTCTCTCCTATCATTTCAATAAGTTATTTTTTACACTAAAAAATACATTTTTTCAGACTAAATGATGAATTTACAGCCAAAAGAGAAACAAAAACTTGATTTTCAAGAGGAAATTTTATAAAATTGTCAGGTACGTTTTTGTATTCATAATTATGATATTGGAAAAAGTTTATCGAATTTTTCCTTCGATAAGACTTTAATTTAACCAAAATATGCTAATTTGCAGTTCACATTTTCAAAATGAGAAACTAATCTAGCAGGAGAATTGTTAATAATGACTATCAATAAAATGGGGACGGGAATTGCCCATTCCAAACTAATCTTAATTGGAGAACATTCCGTTGTATATGGTCAGCCAGCAATTGCCTTACCTGTAACAATTCTTAAAACTACAGTGACAATTACCTCATCAAAATATGGCCAATACATTGAAAATAACGAATTTCGTAGAAGACTTGATTTAATGGGAGATGAATTTGAAGGAATTCGTCAACTCATTATGCGCTTACTCTCTAAATTTCATTCATCAAAAATGCCATTCTCTTTAGAAATTGATTCAAATATTCCTCAAGGACGTGGCTTGGGAGCTTCTGCTTCATTGGCAACTGCCATTATCAGAGCTTTTTATGATTTCTTTGATGCTGAACTTCCGCAAAAAGATTTACTCTTTTATGCCAACTTTTCAGAAAATATTACTCACGGAAAATCTTCTGGAATTGATGTGGCAACTGTAAATTCTGAACACCCTTTGTGGTTTATTAAAGACAGCACAATTGAACCCTTTGAACTCAATCTTCATGGCTTTATCGTGATTGGCGATACTGGTGTTCACGGCTTTACGAGTCAAGCCATCAATATTGTTCGCGAAAAACTTGTTGAAGAAAAAGAAAAAACACAAGATTCAATTAATCATTTAGGTCAATTAGCGACCGATTCAAAAGATTTTTTGATGACAGACAAACTCAAAGAATTTGGTCATGTCATGAATAAAGCTCACGAAAGATTATCTGATTTGGGAGTTTCTCATCCACGTCTAGATAATTTAGTCGAAACCGCTCGTAAAAATGGTGCACTTGGTGCTAAATTAACTGGTTCAGGGCTGGGTGGTGTCATGGTTGCTCTTGCTGAAAATGAAAAAGATGCTATTCGTATCAGTCAACGTCTTCTAAAAAATGGCGCTAAAAATACTTGGATTTACTCATTTTAAGATGGTTGATGACCATCTTTTTTTGTTATAATGAATCTATCAATTTGCACTAAGGATAACTTATGGAAAATCAATACGAAATTCTTCAATCACTCATCGAAAAAATGGAAATTGTTACTGTTGGCTCGGCTGTCAGTAAAACAAAGCTAAATCGTAAAGAAATCATTGATTTTGTACGTTCACAACGTTCTTTAAGAATTTTTGATGAGGAAAATCAAAAATGGATTAACGAAAATGTTGACGGGCACTGTTAAATTTTACTGACAGAAATTTTAATCAAACAAAAATATAAAAAAGTTACTGACAGACTGCCTGTCAGTAACTTTTTGCTTATAAATCATGAAATTCTGCATATAATTCTTGACGATTTAGACCTCGTTCTTTAGCAATTTGTTTAATGGCAACATTGGGTTTCACACTTTGTTCAACTAAAACTTTAACTGCTTCGAGCGCTGTCAATTCTGGCTCTTGAACTTCTTGAGACACTTCATCCGCTCCTGAAACAATAATTAGGCATTCCCCTTTTATTGGTTGGTCCGTTAAAGATTCTAAAACCTCTGAAATCTTACCACGACGATATTCTTCATAAATCTTCGTTAATTCGCGAACTAAAACAACTTCTCTATCCTCATAAATTTCCTGCATGTTAGCCAAAGTATCCGCAACTCTAAAAGGACTCTCATAGAAAATTTGTGTTTCTGGATAAGAAAGCTTACTTTTCAAGAACTTTTGCTGCTCCCCTTTTTTTCTAGGAAGGAAGCCATAAAAAATATGAGGTTGAGGAACTAATCCTGAGGCAATCAAGGCAGTAATTCCTGCTGAGGCACCAGGAAGAGCGATAACATCAATTCCTTCATCAATTGCAGCTAAAACTAAATCATGGCCTGGGTCAGAAATTGAAGGCATTCCAGCATCAGAAACCTGTGCAATAGATTGTCCTTTTTTCAAAAAATCAATTAATTTAGGAATTTTTTCTTGGGAATTATGTTCATGAAACGACTCTTGCGGAACTTTAATTTCAAAATGGTTTAAAAGGCGCAAAGTATTTCGCGTATCTTCTGAACAAATCAAATCTACAGTTTTCAAAGTTTCAAGAGAACGTAGAGTCATATCTTGCATATTGCCAATTGGTGTTGGAACCAAATAAAGACTTCCAGCAGTTTTTAGGCCTTTAAATGACCGTTGAATACTAAATTTATTTTCCATCAGCGATACAAAAGCTCCAAACAATCTAAACAAGATTCCCCTTCAGCCAATCGTTCTGCATAATGCAGATGGCAAACATGGAAACCTTCATTAAAAATTTGAATCAAGTTAGGATTTGGCTGGTCTTTAGGCGTTTCTTTTTTAACTTCTTTTTTCTCAAATTCTGCCAAACGGTCACGCAATTTTTCTAATTCCATGCGTAAGGTTGCATTTTCAGTCATTGATGCTTCAAGCACTTGGCGAATTCCTGAAATTTGCGTTAATGTGGTATTTAATGTATTTTCAAGTTCGCCCAGTTGGTCGAAAACATCATATTTATCAGCCATGATTCACCTCAATTTCTGCAAGTTCAAAATCCTTGCTATATTCTCCAAAGCGGATTTTTACTCTATTTTTTAAAACATTTAAGCCAACAACTTTTCCTTTTCCTTCTGAGGTAGTTACAAACTCACCAAAATCTGGGAAAAGTTGTTGGGCTTCTTTATAAAAACTATCTTCATAAGTTAAACAGCACATCAAACGACCGCAAAGACCGTTCAATTTATTTTGTTTCAAAGATAGATTTTGATTTTTGGCCATTTTGATTGAAACATTTGGAAATTCATAAACAAACTCAGAACAGCACAAAGGACGTCCACAAGGTCCAAGTCCACCATGAATTTTAGCCGCATCTCTTGGCCCAATTTGGCGAAGTTCAATCCTAATTCTAAAAGTTGTTGCCAACTCACGCAAAAGCAATCGAAAATCAACACGATTCTCTGCTGTAAACGAAATAAAAAGTTGCATTTGGTCGAAATTATAAGCAACATCAATAATTTTCATTTCCAAACCTTGTTCGATGACAAGTTGGCGAACTTTATCTTTGGCTTGTTTAGAACGTTCTTCAAGTTTTGCAATAACTTGGAGATCATCCTCATTTACTTCACGCACAATCGTGTGGTGAATTTCAAGATTCGCTTCTTCAGAAATTTCACGTACAATTTTTCCGTAAAAGTTTCCCTTATCTGAACGAAGGATAACTTCTGTTTGTGGAGCAAGTTCTATATCACTTATTGCAAATACATTTGATTCGCCATGTGCAAATTTTATTTCATAAATCATAATATTCTCCTGATATAAGATTTTTCAATCAAAGGATAAGTTTGACAAGTTTCATAAAACAAGAAAAGTTAAACTTGACTCAAATCGGACATTGCTTTTCCACATTTTTATTGCCTGAAATGTTTTTAAAAGTTCCTGACTCATTCTTTCTTGATTAAAAAGTTGTAATAAAAGTTCAAACGCTTGATTTTGTTTTTCTTTGTCATCAAAAATTTCGACTAATTCTTTCAAATACAAGAACGCCTCGTCAGCAGATGTTTTTAGAAGTTTTACAAATTGTTGAAGTCTTTGGAGCCCTTCGTTAAACCAGCTCTGCTGAGCTAATTCTAATGCTTTGTCAGTCGAATTACAGATTTCCGCAAGAAGTTCTGCTTGTGTTTTTAAAATACCATTCTTTTCCAAAAAATCTTGTAAGTATTGAACATTTTTTGGAAAATTAATAATTTGTGTCCGTGATTTTATTGTTTGTAAAATCATATTTTCATTGTCTGTCAGTAAAAAAACAACAATTTCTGTTTCTGGTTCTTCAATTGATTTCAATAGAGCATTTGCTGCATTAGGATGCATTTTTTCAGCTTCCTTAATTAAAAGCACCTGTTGATTTCCCTCATAACCAGATTCATTGAAAACCTGTGTCAGCTCCCGAATTTGTGCTGTTTTAATCGTTTGTCCATCAGGTTCAACGATATGTAAGTCGGTAAATTCTTGTTGGGCAACAAGACGACAGGAACGACAATGACCACAAGGCAAAGCATTTTCAGGATTCTCACAAAATAAGGCTTGGCTCAGCCAGATTGCTAATTCAAAAGAACCAAATCCCCCTGAAAATAAATAAGCATGACTTAATTTTCCATGTTGCAAAATCGTTGAGAACTGCTTATAAAGTTGAGGCTGAATATCTTTTATTTCCACAAGAAACCTTTCTAAATATTTACCAAATCTAGTCTAAATAACAAAATTAAAAAAACTATTTAACATCCTCATTTTTTGAAAAATGTAAGTATTTTTTAGCATTCTTAATTTTGCTGACAGATTAAATTGTCTTTAAAATTCACTGACAAATCTTTTTTTGAGGACGGAAAGTGTATCAGCTACCACTTTTTCTAAAGGTTGACTTGCATCTATTTTTACAAAACGCTCAGGTTCTTTTACAACAATCTCCAAATAACCTTCACGAACTTTACGATGCATCTCAGCTCTTTCCAAATCTAAACGATTTACCTCATCAGCTCGATTTTTCATAATTCGCTCAAGGGCAACATCCGTATCAACATCAAAATAAAGCGTCAAATCAGGCTTCAACCCATCTGTTGCAAAATAGTTAAGCCAATCAACAACTTCGACACCCAAATCACGGCCATACCCCTGATAGGCGACAGATGAATCAATAAATCGGTCAACAATGACAACTTTACCCGCTTGTAAAGCTGGCAACATTTTTTCTTGCATATGTAAACGACGCGCCGCCGCAAAAAGCATTAACTCGGTTTTAGAATCAATCTCTGTATTCTTTGGATCAAGAATAATTTGGCGAATTTCTTCCGCCACTCGAACACCGCCTGGTTCACGAGTTGGGACAATTTCGCGCTTCATTTTTTGGATTTCAGGTAAAATTTCTTTTAAAACCGTTGTTTTTCCTGCTCCATCGGGTCCCTCAAGGGAAATTAGAATTCCATTCATAGCCTCTATTATACCAAAAAAACAAATATTTTATCTTTTTTCTAAAAATAATAGGGTCTCTTTTTGCGTAATTTTACTAAAAATTGTATAATATAACTGAAACAGCTTACTTGATTTGTTAATTCAAATAAATACGAGTAACATTCAATAAAAAATTTTCCACTTGAAAGGACAACTATGAAAAAAATTCTTGTTGTTGATGATGAAAAACCAATCTCAGATATCGTAAAATTTAATTTAACCAAAGAAGGTTTTGAAGTCTTTACAGCTTTTGATGGTGAAGAAGCTCTTGAAGCATTTAAAGAAGTACAACCTGACCTTATTCTGCTTGATTTGATGTTACCTAAACTTGATGGTCTTGATGTTGCACGTGAAATCCGTAAAACTTCTGACACTCCAATTATTATGGTGTCAGCTAAAGATAGTGAATTTGACAAAGTAATTGGTCTTGAACTTGGTGCTGATGATTATGTCACAAAACCATTCTCAAACCGTGAACTATTAGCTCGTATTAAAGCAAACTTGCGTCGTATCAATGTCGCGCCTGCTGAATCTACTGACAATGTCAAGAAAGAATTGATTATCGGAAACCTCCGTATCAATCCAGCACACTATGCGGCTTATAAAAATGATAAACAACTCGACCTTACACACCGTGAGTTTGAATTGCTTTACTACCTTGCTCAACACCTTGGCGAAGTGATCACTCGTGAAAACCTTTTGGAAACCGTTTGGGGTTATGACTACTTTGGAGATGTTCGTACAGTTGACGTTACTGTTCGTCGTTTACGTGAAAAAGTTGAAGATACTCCAAGCCGTCCACAATACGTTTCAACACGCCGCGGGGTTGGCTACTACATGAGCAACCCACATGATTAAATTTTTTAATTCAATGATTTTTAAAGGAGTAGTTGCACACCTACTTCTTTTTGTCATCCTTTTTATGAGCAGTTTTGATTACAATTTTGCTCATTTAAGTACTTTTATTGGTTATTACTTATTTTCACTCGTCTTTGTTTTAGTCTTTCTCAATCAGCAACATCGCATGATTGTGAATGTTTCTAAACAGATGAATAACATAAAAAATGGCTATTTAAATCGCGATAAAATCCCAAAAGGGACGAGTGAAATCAATGAATTATATGATGAAATTTTAAAACTTGGTGAAGATATTGTTCGCACGCAGAACAATCTTGAAAATCAGCGTAATCAATTAGATAGTATTCTCGCATATATGGTTGATGGCGTCATTGCCACCGATCGTCGTGGAAATATTATTATGGCCAATAAATCAGCTTTGCACTATTTGAATACAGATAATGATCTCTTGATGCAAAAAAATATTGTTGAAGTTTTAAAAATTACTGACCAATATAATTTTTATGATTTATTAGAAAAAGAACCTGAAATAACTATTGAGACACATGATTCTGGGAATGAATCCATTTCGCTCCACATTAAATTTGCCCTCTTTCGTCGTGAATCTGGTTTCATCTCAGGAATTATTGCCGTCTTACATGATATGACTGAACAAGACAAGGCCGAACGAGAGCGCCGTCTCTTTGTTTCCAATGTTTCTCATGAACTCCGAACTCCGCTCACCTCAGTAAAAGCCTACTTGGAAGCACTAGAAGACGGAGCCATTGAGGATAAAGAAACAGCTTCATCCTTTATTAATGTTTCACTTACTGAAACTAATCGGATGATTCGAATGATTTCCGACCTTTTGACTTTATCAAGAATGGATCAAGACCGAATCGTTCTTAATAAAGAAATGATTAATTTAATTGCCTTCTTAGACTATCAAATTAACCGTTTAGACCAAATTTTAGAAACCGAATCAAACGATTTAATCTCTTCTAATTTCACTCTAGTCAGAAAATACTCTGAACAGCCCATCTGGGTCGAAATTGATACCGATAAAATTGCTCAAGTCATTGACAATATCATCGGAAATGCAATTAAGTATTCACCTAAAGGTGGAACTATTACAATTTCCGTTGAAAAACGTGAAAGTGACGTTCTAATCTCCATCAGTGACCAAGGAATGGGAATTCCAAAATCTGATTTACTTAAGATTTTTGACCGTTTCTACCGAGTTGATAATGCTTCAAGAAATTCAAAAGTTGGGGGGACAGGTTTAGGCCTTTCCATTGTCCATGATATTGTTAAAATACATGGCGGAACAATTTTTGCAAGCTCCGAAGGAGAAGGAAAAGGAACGACCTTTAGTTTCACTCTTCCATATTCTTTAGAAGCCGCAGATGACTGGGATGATGGTACTGATGAGTTTGAATTTGAGGATAATGAATAATTTCCCTAAAAAGAGTCCATACATATTTGTGGACTCATTTTTTGAATAAACCTAGACTTTTAACACAAAAAACTCTCTTAAGCTAATGAATTACCTGATAAATTTATTTTCAAATAAAATATAAAAGCTCATGGCAATCCCACTATTTTTCTGCTACAATAGACTGTATGACTGAACAAAATGGCTTTAAATATTCCATTTTAGCCTCTGGTTCAACAGGAAATTCTTTTTACTTAGAAACCCCAAAGAAAAAAATTCTTGTTGATGCCGGACTATCTGGAAAAAAAATAGAAAGTTTACTATCAGAAATTGACCGTGACATTCATGATATTGATGCTTTATTAATTACCCATGAACATAGTGACCATATCAAAGGGATTGGTGTTTTGGCAAGAAAATATGGTATTGACCTTTACGCAAATGAAGATACTTGGTCTGAACTAGATAGTAAAAATGCTTTAGGAAAAATCCCTGTTGAACAAAAACATCTGTTTGAAATGGGAAAAACAATGACTTTTGGTGATATTGATATTGAATCTTTCGGCGTGAGTCACGATGCCATCGCACCACAGTTTTATCGTTTCATGAAAGATAACAAGAGTTTTGTTATGCTAACTGATACAGGTTATGTATCCGATAGAATGCGTGGAACCATTGAAAATGCAGATGCTTATCTTATGGAATCAAACCATGACATTGAGATACTCCGCATGGGAGCTTATCCTTGGCGGACAAAGCAACGTATCCTAAGTGACCAGGGCCACTTATCTAATGAGGACGGCGCTGAGGCTGCTTTTAGTATTCATGGTAATAAGACAAAACGAATCTTTCTAGGGCACTTGAGTTTAAATAATAATATCAAAGAACTTGCTCATCTTACTATGGATGGTTACTTACAGCAACATGATGTCGATACCAAAAAGGACCTGAAGATCCTTGATACTAGTCACGAACATGCTAGTCAACTTTACGATATTTAGTTACTCAACAGCAAATAAAAAAAGAACCCTAAGGGTTCTTTTTTTATTACATCATACCACCCATTCCCATGCTAGGGTCCATTGGAGGCATAGCTGGAGCAGCTGGTTCTGGCTTATTAGCAACTACTGCTTCAGTAGTCAAAATTAAACCAGCAACAGAAGCCGCGTTTTGCAAAGCTGAACGAGTTACTTTTGCGGGGTCAACAATTCCTTCTTCAATCATATTAACCCATAGACCAGTTGCAGCATTGAATCCTGTACCTACTTCTTCTGAACGAAGTTTATCAATGATAACTGAACCTTCATATCCTGCATTGGCAGCAATTTGACGAACTGGTTCTTCAAGAGCACGGCGAACAATGTTAATACCTGTTTGAATATCTCCTTCTTCTGAAAGTTTATCCAAAGCAGCAATAGCATTAACAAGTGCTGTACCACCACCAGAAACAATACCTTCCTCAACGGCTGCACGTGTTGCATTAAGTGCATCTTCAATCAAGAGTTTCATTGCTTTGAGCTCTGTTTCAGTTGCAGCACCAACTTTAACAACTGCAACACCACCAGCTAATTTTGCAAGACGTTCTTGTAATTTTTCACGGTCAAAATCAGAAGTTGTTTTTTCAATTTGCGCTTTAATAATAGCTACACGATCAGAAATAGCATCAGCAGAACCAGCACCTTCAACAATTGTTGTGTGGTCTTTATCCACAGTTGCTTTAGCTGCTTGTCCTAAAGCTTCAAGAGTAGCATCTTTAAGATCAAGACCAAGTTCTTCAGTAATTACTGTACCACCTGTCAAGATAGCCAAATCTTCCAATTGAGCTTTACGACGATCACCAAATCCTGGTGCTTTTACAGCTACAACATTAAAGACACCTTTAATCTTATTAAGAACAAGCGTTGGCAATGCTTCTCCATCAACATCATCAGCTACAATAAGAAGTGGACGATTTGTTTTCAAGATTTGTTCAAGGAGCGGTAAAATTTCTTGAATGTTTGAGATTTTTTTGTCGGTAATAAGAATATAAGGATTATCTAATTCAGCAACCATTTTTTCTGTATTAGAAACCATATATTGACTCAAATATCCACGGTCAAATTGCATTCCTTCAACAACATCGAGTTCAGTTTGCATCCCTTTTGATTCTTCAATGGTGATAACTCCGTCAGAACCTACACGTTCCATTGCATCAGAAATATACTCACCCACTTTTTCACTACGTGATGAAACGGTAGCTACTTGCGCAATTGCTGATTTATCGTGGACAGGAATTGCCATCTCTTTAATTGACGCAACAGCTGTTTCAGCAGCAAGTTCAATTCCTCGGCGAATACCAACTGGATTTGCACCTGCGGTAACATTTTTTAAACCTTCACGAACGATAGCTTGTGTCAAAACTGTCGCTGTTGTTGTACCGTCACCTGCGATATCATTTGTTTTTGAAGCAACTTCTGAAACAAGTTTAGCTCCCATATTTTCAAAATGATCTTCAAGTTCAATCTCTTTGGCAATCGTTACACCATCGTTTGTAATTAAAGGTGATCCATATGATTTTTCAAGAACAACATTGCGACCTTTTGGTCCAAGGGTTGTTTTTACTGTATCAGCAAGAATATCAATCCCACGCATCATCGCTGTTCTAGCATCACTTGAAAATTTAATATCTTTTGACATTTTAGCTCCTTTTTAAGAATATATTTTTAATTTTATAGATTTTAAGATAGACAAAAGACAACCAAAAAAAATGATTGCTTTTATAATTTTACTCTACAATTGCAAGAAGGTCTGAATCTTTGAGAATCAAGAATTCTTCACCATCCATTTTTACGGTCGTTCCAGCAAATTTTTCAAAAATTACTGTGTCCCCTACTTTTACGAGTGGAGAAATCAGTGTTCCATGATGATTTGTTTTCCCTTCACCGACGGCAACAACTTCAGCTGTTTGAGGTTTTTCTTGGGAAGCGCTTGTTAACACAATTCCACCCATTGATTTTTCCTCTTCTTCTTTTACACGTAAAACTACGCGATTCTCTAAAGGTTTCAACATTATATTTTCCTCCATTTTTTATTTTTTAGCACTCTTATTAAACGAGTGCTAACATATTCTTATTTTATCTCAATGGTCAGATTTAGTCAAGAGAAAACATTTAGATTTTATGAAATAAATTAGAAAGGGAGTTCTTCCGCATCAAGTAAGGTTTCTTCAGTCTTTATAGCGCTTTCTCGTAAAGCGATTGTTGCCCTACTTTCAAGTAAATCATAACTCAGTCCTAAGATTTCTGTGACATAATGTTTTTGATTTTGCTTATCCGTATAATTTCTAGTTCTAATTTCTCCTTCAATTGAAATAAGACTTCCTTTTTTTGCGTAAGAAACTAAAGTTTCTGCAGATTTTCCCCAAATAATAATTGAAATAAAATCTGCCTCTCGTTCTCCTTTTTCATTTTTGAAACGGCGATTGACTGCTAAGGTCACACGGACATATGATTTATCATTTGTTGTTTTTGAAATTTCTGGCGCACTGGTTAAGCGTCCAATTAACATGGTTTTATTCATAATAAAATCCTCCTAACTTTTTATACGTAAAGTTAGGACATTTGTCACAAAAAAAATAAAAAATCTATCAATTGATAGATTTTTATGGTTTATTTTGCATTTAAAGCTGCAACAGTCATGTAATTATATGGACTATTGAAGTGTGGTAAGAAGAATAAATCAAGTAAGGCTAATTCATCAATCGTTTTCTTTTCTTGAATAGCTAAACTAAACATATTAATATTTCCTGCAATTATTTCACTCTTGCTAGCAAGTTGAGCACCAATAATTCTGCGACTTTTTGTTTCATAAACGATACGAATTTTCACACTATCATTATTTTCATGAAGGAACCATGCTTTTTGCTTATCTTCAAAATCACTAAATGAAACTTCTAGGCCGATTTTTTTAGCAGCTTTAACCGACAAGCCCGTAGAAGTCATATTGTAACCAAAAATAGAGATTCCATTAGAACCTTGTACACCAACAGACTCTATTGATTTTCCTCCAATATTATGACCAGCAACAATCCCTGAGCGAACAGCGTTTGAGGCAAGGGCAATGTAGGTGAAGTCTTGTAAAGCGTTAGAATAGATTGTGGCAACATCTCCTACAGCATAAACATCTGGGTCACTACTTTGTTGATGTTTATCCACTTTGATTGCTCCATTTTTAAAGGTTTCTAAATGTTCACCAGCCAATGCACTATTGGCTGTAAATCCAATACAATTAATAACGAGGTCAACATCATAAGTTGATTTATTAGTTACAATCTGTGATACATGACCTTTTTCATTTGCCTTAAACTCTTGAGCCAATTCCCCAAAATGGAGTTCAATTCCATGTTGGGCAAGATTTTCATCCATTCCTTTAGCAAACTCTTCATCATAATATGAAGCAAGTGAAGTACTTTCTGCATCAAAAAGTAGAACTTCTTTTCCACGACGTTTGGCAGCTTCAGCAATTTCTGTCCCAATATAACCAGCACCAATCACAGCAATCCGTTTCACATCATTCTTAGCAAACTCTTCGTCAATGGCTTGCCCTTCTTGAAAAAGTTTTAAAAAATGAATGCCTTTAAGATCTTTTCCTGGCAAGTTAGGAATAATTGGACGTGAACCTGTTGCCAGAACGAGTTTATCATAACTTTCTGTAATCTTTTCTCCAGTTTTTGACTTGGCATAAATCATTTTATTAGTAAAGTCAATTTCTGAAACTTCTGTTTCTGTTAATATCTTTACTCCCTTTTTTTCAAAATCTTCTGCTTTGGCATAAAACAGCTCATCTGGTTTTTCAATTTGTCTTCCGACCCAAATAGCTGTCCCACACCCCAAGTAACTCATATTACTGTTACGGTCAATCATAACAATCTCATGGCCTGGATATTGATCAATTAATGTATTTGCTGTAGCAATGCCTGCGTGGTTCGTACCGATAACTACGATTTTCATGCTAATAATTCTCCTTTAAATGTAAAATTCTTTTTACATTATTCAGTTTAGCATAAGTCCTTCTATTTTCTTTTGTAAGCGCTTGTGAACTTTGTGAAAAATTTATTTTATTTTTTTTAGATAAAAACTGCCAAAATAAACTATTTTGACAGTTTTATTATTATGCTTGCCACATTGTTTCTGAATCAAAAGCTTTACCAGCGGATAAATCTGATGATAATTCAATGATTTCACGAACCTCAGGAGCATTTGGTAATTCAAGTTCACGAGCTGAACAAAGCATTCCGTAAGATTGAACACCACGAAGGGCTCCTGGGAAAATCAATGAGCCGTTAGGCATCATAGCACCAGGTAAAGCAGCAACTGTTTTTAAGCCAAGAGCTGCGTTTGGAGCACCACAAACAATTTGTACTGGATCGGCAAAACCAACATTAACTTTACAGATATGTAAATGGTCTGAATCTGGATGATCTTCCATTTCAACAATTTCAGCGACAACAAATTTGGGTTGTGCATCGTGAACAAGAACATCGCTAAATCCTGATTTACCAAGCTCTTTGTTCAACGTTTCAATATCATCAGATGATAAGACGACTTGACCATTTCCTGACAAATTAGCCAATAGAGATTTCGCTTCAAAAATATTCCAAGCAACCGTCGCTCCAGTTTCTTCAATAAAAACACGAGCTACTTTTCCCTTACGTTCGAAGTTTACTTTTTCTCCCTTATCATTTGCAGTGATAAGCATTAAAACGTCACCGACATTTGTGTTGTATGTTGCAATCATTTTCTTATTTTTCCCTTTTAATTTCTTAACTTTGATTATTATAGAATATAATCCTTAATATATCAACGCTTGTCCTGCGATGATACTATTTCGCACTCGCTAAGAAAGTATTGACTTCTTCTTTTGTTTTACGTAATTTATTTACTAGACGAGCTTTTTCTTTGCCATCCTCAATCACGACAAAACTTGGAATTCCCATAATTCCCCATTCAATCGCAAGATCCATATATTCATCACGGTCTACTTCAACAAATTTAAAGTCTGGATTTTCTACTTCAATTTCTGGCATTTTTGGCTTAATAAAATTACAATCTCCGCACCAACCAGCCGTGAAAAAGAAGACTGTCTTTTCCGGTCCTTTTACAAGTTCGGCTAAATTTTCAATATTTTCTGGAATAATCATTCTACATTCTCCTTTTATTTCTAAATGAATACTAAGCTTTCTTACAGAATTTCTTCATTTTTTTCAAAGACTTCTAAAGTTTTAGCATTGATTTCAAAAGTGATTGCCTTATTTTCACTGACAAGTCCTCCCTCAAAAAGAGCACCCGTAGTTGGCTCCTCAAAAATCCAAAAAGCGTCTATTTTTCTTGTTGAAAAATGTTGCCGAGCTCTGTCAGTAAGTTCATGAATCACTTCTTCTTCCATAGTTTTATAGCCATGATAAGCAACGTGAGCAACTGTTGCACCCGCAATAATTCCCAAACCAAACTTTAGTATTTTTTTCATATGGAAATTTTAACATATTTCTTGGTATAATTATAGTGTAAATCATCAAAATTTTTGCTGACAAATCTGTCAGTAAATTTTTCAGTATTCCGGAGGAGAAAAATGGAACTATTCGACAAAGTAAAAGCACTGACAGAAATTCAAGCGACTTCTGGTTTTGAGGGACCTGTTCGTGACTATTTAAAAACACGCATGATTGCTCTTGGTTATCAACCAGAATTTGATGGTCTTGGTGGTATATTTGTCACTAAAACTTCAAAAGTAGCAAATGCCCCACGTATTATGATTGCAGCCCACATGGATGAAGTTGGCTTTATGGTCAGCTCAATCAAGGCTGACGGAACATTCCGGGTCGTTCCACTTGGGGGTTGGAATCCTTTAGTTGTCTCTGGACAACGTTTTACATTATTCACACGTACAGGTAAAAAAATTCCTGTCGTAACTGGTGGGCTTCCTCCACATCTTCTTCGTGGAACTGGTGTTACTCCTCAAATTCCTGCCATTTCTGATATTGTCTTTGATGGAGCTTTTGAAAATGCTGCAGAAGCTGCAGAATTTGGAATCGCTCAAGGTGATGTAATCATTCCAGAAACTGAAACAATTCTCTCTGCTAATGGTAAAAATATTATTTCTAAAGCTTGGGACAATCGTTATGGTTGTTTAATGATTCTTGAACTTCTTGAATTTTTAGCTGACAAAGAATTACCTGCTACATTGATTATCGGAGCCAATGTTCAAGAAGAAGTTGGCCTTCGTGGAGCCAAAGTTTCTACAACTATGTTCAAGCCTGATTTGTTCTTTGCTGTTGATTGTTCACCTGCTAGCGATACGTTTGGTGATGACAACGGTCGTCTTGGAGAAGGAACAACGCTTCGTTTCTTTGACCCAGGTCATATTATGCTCCCTGGAATGAAAAATTTCTTGCTTGAAACTGCTGATAAGGCTAAAGTTAAAACCCAAGTTTATATGGCTAAAGGTGGAACTGATGCAGGTGCTGCCCACTTAGCTAATAATGGAGTCCCTTCAACAACGATTGGTGTTGTTGCTCGTTATATTCACAGTCATCAAACAATTTTCAATATTGATGATTTCAATCAAGCACAAACTTTCTTGAGAAATATCGTAACATCACTTAGTACTGAAAAAGTAGCTGAAATTAAAAACTATTAAATTTAAAAAACAAAAGAAAAAATCACTAGGAAACCTATCCTAGTGATTTTTTGTATTTTATTGACCAAAGTTATAATTAGGCAATATCTTTTTCCAACCAGCAGCTATATCACTTGCCGAACCACCAATAGAAAAATCATATGTGGTTGTAGGGGCACCAGACTTTGTAGCCCAGAAGCTTGTCGTAGTGTCTCCACCGAGATTAACCTCTTGTGTCTTACCATTTGATAATTTAACATTAACTTTTCCTGGTTTTTCACCCGTAGAAACTAATACTTTACTCTTAGTCACATTTGGATCACTATTAGGGTCAGTAAATTTTTGACCAGGTCCGAAAATATTTGGATCGGCAGCATTAATTGCATTCACCAAATTAGCTGTAAATTTTGCGTTATTAATAAAACCTGAATTCTGAGACATTGCAGAATTGTCATCGTGACCAGCCCAACTACCAAGTGTCACTGAAGGTGTCGAAAGCATCATCCAAACGTCTGTATAATTATCAGTTGTTCCTGTTTTACCAGCCCATTGAACATTAGTTGCAAGAGAAGAATTAAGGCTTTGTAACTCACCATAAAACTTACTTGTTTTTTGAGATTTGATAGCATCTTGAAGCATATATTCCATAATGGTAGATGTTGCTTCAGAATATACTTGAGTCCCCCCAGTAGTTTGATGTTGATAAATTACATTTCCTGTATCATCTTTGATACTATCAACAATATACCATGGTTCATATTTTCCACCATTGGCTAAAGTTTGATAACCATTCGTATGTTGAACCACCGTTGGATCAATTCCTCCTCCAAGAGGAAGTGACTCTACAGAATAATCTGCAACATCATATCCCATCTTCGTCATGTAAGGTTCAACAGATTTTCCTTTATTCAAAATCGTTTGGTAGGTCCAATAAGCAGGAATATTATAAGAAACATTCAAGGCTTCTGAAAATGGCATCATCTCCGTTCCCTTATTGCCGACGTGTTCGATGTCTTGCCCACTCGAATATTTTGCGGGATAGTTAGATAGAACACTTGCAGAACCCATCAAGCCCATGTCAATTGCCGGTCCATAAGCTAGTATTGGTTTGATTGAAGAACCAGGTGAACGTTTAGTATCAAAGGCATGGTTTACTTGGCTTTGTGAGAAGTCTAATCCACCAATAAAGCCATAAACAGCCCCTGTTTTATTATCCATTAAGACATTACCAGTTTGAATAAGACCCGTACCGTCTTGCATCAAACCACTGTAATTAGTTACGGCATTTTGCATTGCATCATATACTTGTTGATTGATAGTTGTAGTTACTGTATAACCACCGTTTTGCAATGACTGTTCAGCTAATTCTCGATAACGTTGTTTAGTACTATCATTTCCTAAATCAGTTGCCGAAACTTTGTCTCGCTTAATCAAATAATTATAGATATCAGTAATTGCTTCATTATAAACAACATTATATAAATAACCATGTTCTTGTGATTGAGCTACTCCTGGTTGTAAAAATTCTGTTGAAATATCATAAGCTTTGTATTTCTTGTAATCAGCTTCTGAAATATAGCCCCCACGATAAAGATAAAACAAGACTTCTTTTTGACGTTCAAGACCATAACTCATGTTTTCTTTTGACTTTAGAGAACCATCAGCCGCATAAGGAGAATACACGATAGGGCTTTGTGGCAACCCAGCAATAAAAGCAGCCTCAGGTATTGTTAAATCCTTCGCAGATTTTCCAAATATACCAAGAGCAGCTTCTTGAATCCCTGCAATATTTTGTCCTTTATTGTTTCGCCCAAAAGGTGAGACATTTAAATAATCAGTCAAAATTTGGTCTTTACTCAAGTAGCTATTAAGTTTAAGAGCATAGACAATTTCACTAGCTTTACGTTGGAAGGTAACACTATCTCCTAAAACTTGTTGTTTAATTAACTGTTGGGTAAGGGTTGAACCACCAGAACTTGTGCCACCACCTACTGAACCAAGAATTCCACGAACAACTGCCTTAGGAACCACGCCCTTATTCGTTTTAAAGCTATCATCTTCTGTTGCAATTAAAGCATTTTTAACATTAGGAGAAATCTCGTCACTTTTGACAGTAACACGCACCAAATCACTAGAGATATCCGAAATTGCTTGACCATTACTATAATTAATGACAGAAACGCCATGAATATCATTAATTTTTGCAAGCATTTCCGTTTTATTTGGTGTCTTCGTTTGCTCAACCAATCGAGCAAAATAGCCTACACCTGTCGCCGCACCAAAGACACCCACTAAAGCAAAAATTATTCCAAAAATTACAATTAGTCCGCGGACCACCTTAAAAGTGATTGACCAACCCGATTTTTCATCATTATCTTTAGGATTTTTGGACAGAGACTTACTTTGTTTCCGCCGCTTATTTTCCATTTTTTCTTTTAAACGCGCACGTGCTTCTTCTTGCGAGTCAATTGAGGATTTTTTCATGCCTTTATTATATCAAATTTAAAATAATTTTTCGCCACTTTCAGAATTTTTTTTATTAATTTGTTATAATGTAAAACAGTGCTGTTAATTTTTTTACTTTTTATCCAAAGTGGACAGCTCAATCATTATAGAAAGGATTTTTTTATGAACATTTTTGACGAACTTAAAGCACGTGGTTTGGTTTTCCAAACAACGGACGAAGCTGCGCTTTCTAAAGCGCTGACGGAGGACATGGTTTCCTATTATGTAGGATATGACCCTACCGCTGATTCTCTTCATTTAGGTAATCTTGTACTAATTTTGACAATGAAACGTCTACAAATGGCTGGACATAAACCTTATGCGCTTGTTGGTGGTGCAACTGGTTTGATTGGTGATCCTTCTTTCAAAGATTCAGAACGTTCACTTCAAACAAAAGACACTGTAACAAAATGGTCTGGAAAAATCCGTAGTCAGCTTGAGCGTTTCCTGGATTTTGAAAATGGTGAAAATAAGGCAGAAATGACCAATAACTACAACTGGTTTGAAAATCTGACTTTTATTGATTTCCTCAGAGATGTGGGTAAACATTTCACCGTTAACTACATGATTTCTAAAGACTCTGTAAAATCACGGATGGAAAGTGGAATTTCTTATACAGAATTTGCTTACCAAATTATGCAAGGTTATGATTTCTACGAATTGAACCAATTGCACAATGTTACTTTACAACTTGGTGGTTCTGATCAATGGGGAAATATGACTGCTGGAACAGAGCTTTTACGTCGTAAAGCGAACAAGCAAGGTCATGTTATTACTATTCCATTAATTACAGATTCAACTGGTAAAAAATTCGGTAAATCAGAAGGAAATGCAATTTGGCTTGATGCTGATAAAACATCTCCTTATGAAATGTACCAATTTTGGCTTAATGTTGATGATGCAGATGCTGTAAAAATGTTGAAAATTTTCACCTTCCTTTCATTAGAAGAGATTGCTGAAATTGAAGAACAATTTGAAGCAGCTCGTCATGAGCGTTTGGCCCAAAAAGTTTTGGCTCGTGAAGTTGTCAGCTTAGTTCACGGAAAAGTAGCTTATGAACAAGCAGTTAAAACATCAGAAATCTTATTTGGCGGCGGAGATTTGCGTCAATTAGATGCTAAATCAATCTTAACTGGTCTTAAAGCAGCTCCACAACATCAAGTTACTGATGATGAAGATTTAACTTTAGTTGAACTTTTAATCTCTGCTGGAATAGCTCCTTCAAAAAGACAAGCTCGTGAAGATATTACAAATGGTGCGATTTATATCAATGGTGAACGTGTTCAAGCACTTGATTATGTTCTTACAGATTCAGATAAAATTGAAAATCGTTTAACTGTCATTCGTCGTGGGAAAAAGAAAAACTTCGTTTTGACTTATTAATAAAACAAAAATTCTGTTCTAAATGGGACAGATTTTTTTATTAAAAAATTTGAGCATTGCTCTTTCTTTTAGGCCACAATATGTTATAATAACTGTACTGAATATGTTTTTAGGTGATCAAAATGATAGATAAAAAATTTGAAGATAAGTTAAATAAATTGCGTGAGATGTACATCAATAAACGTCCTGAAGAATCTGAAAAACTTGATGATAGTAAGAAATTTGAAGCTTTCATGGCCCTTTCGGATGAAGAAAAAGAAGAAAAGCTCAACGCTAAACTTGAACTACTTACTGATAAGCTCGTTACCCTTGATGAAAAATTAGGGGATTTGTTGGCTAAAAATGCAAGTGCCGATGATATTTCTGAGCTTAAATATTATATTGATGCAGTTAAAAATAAAAAATTAATTCTTGAACAAAAACTTGAATTAATTAAAAATGGTGAGTTTGATGCTGCTCGTAAAGAACGTGTAAAACGTCAACTCACTGATTTGGAACTCAAACGTTGTAAAGCGCTTTTAGGTAAAAAAGACTGCTCAAAAATCAATGAAAAAATTGCTTTGAAGAAAAAAGCAATTAATCGTTTGAAATAAATTATGTAGATTAGGTACGGTAGAGCTAGCTTTGATAGCTCTACTTTGTACTTTTTAGCGCTCATTAGTCAATTACACAGAAAGGACTCTATGCTCCATATTATTTTTTATGTCATTGTTTTCCTTTTGGTATTAGTTTTTTCAAATGTCCTTAACAAAGTTTTCCCAAAACTTGCCCTCCCTCTTATTCAAGTGGTTTTAGGACTTATTTTGGGCTTTTTTGGTGCTGACGAGGTTTTACATGTCGCACCTGAATTTTTCTTAGGATTTATTATTGCTCCTCTTCTTTTTAGAGAAAGCGAAGAAGCTGATGTCAAACACATTTTAAAACATAGTAAAATTATTTTAGTTTTAATTTTCCCTCTTGTCTTCATTACAACCCTTGGATTGGGTTTGATTTCTAATTGGATTTACATGGGATTACCTTTAGCTGCTTGCTTTGCCTTAGGAGCAAGTCTCGCTCCTACTGATGCTGTAGCTGTTGGAGCTTTATCAAAGAATTTCTCTTTCCCTCGTCGGGTTATGAGTGTTTTGCAAGGTGAAGGTTTGCTCAATGATGCTTCCGGAATTATTTCTTTTCAGATTGCTTTAGTTGCTTTAGTTACTGGTTATTTCTCTTTCCCAGATGCAACAATGAAATTAGTTATTTCAGCACTTGGTGGAGCTGCTATTGGTTTTACTTTAATTTACATCAAAGGACTTGTCTTAAGACTTCTGGAAGATGTTGACGCACGGGATGTTTCTGGTTATCTTCTTTTAGAGCTGGTTGTTCCTCTTGCTGCCTTTCTCATTTCCGAAGAATTACATGTTTCTGGAATCATTGCTGCAGTTGTTGCTGGAGTCATGTCAGCAAACGGTCTTAAGAGAACTACTTTATTTGATGCTCAAGTTGAAAAACTCAAGAGTACAATTTGGGATACTTTAACATTTATTTTAAATTCCTTTGTCTTTCTTTTCTTAGGAATTGAACTTTATCAACTTGTAGTTCCACTTTTAGTTGATCCTGTTTATTCATCAGCACTTTTAATTGTTCTTGCTCTTGCCTTGACTGCTGGATTATTTGCACTCAGATTTATTGTCATTGCTTTTTATTATTGGCTTCGCTCCCTTAAACAAAAACAACCATTTTCTGCTTATTGGAATGATGTATTTCTCCTCACTTTTGCTGGTTCTAAAGGAACAGTAAGTATCGCAACGATTCTTTTGGTTCCACGAACTGTAGATGTTCAACCCGTTCTCGTCTTTCTAGCCGCTGCGGTAACTGGCTTAAGTTTCTTAGTTGGAATGTTCATTCTTCCTTTCTTTGCGGTTAAAAAAGTTTCTAAAGTTAATAATATCTCTAAAATTGCGATTTTATCCGAGGTAGTTGATGAATTACATCAGGATATGAAATCGGCTAAAAACCCTCAGGGTTATGATATCGCTATTGATGCTTATCAGGAACGAATTCAACAATTAATTATTGAACAAGAGTCAACAGATATGGCGATTGATTACAATGATTTGCAACTTTTGATTATCCGAATTGAATCTGAAGGTCTTGAAGTTGCCTTGCGTGAAAATAAAATTTCAATGTATACTTACCGAACTTATCAACGATATATTCGCTCATTAGAAACAAGTATTGTCCATTCACTGGTTTCCAGTATCCAATTTGTTTATGTTATTGCCTTGCGTGCTTTTCATTTACTTACCTCTCGTGTCTTACATGTTGACTTTTATTTCAAGAAAACAAAGGCGGCAATGGAAACAACACGAGATGAAATTACTGAACTTTATTTCAATAATACCGAACTTATCTTGCAAGCTCTTGATAATTTAAATGGTGTCTTTGATGAGCAACTATTGAATTTCTTGCAATCAGAACGTTTAAGAACATCTGAAATCGTCGCAACTGGTGGTCATATTTCACGGATGATGAATAAGGCTCAGCCTAACAACATTACCGAAATGATGCGGGCCTATTATTTGGAACGTAAAGTCATTTTTGAACATGAACTTTCTGGAGCAATTACTGCACGAGAAGCCAAAGATATGCGTCTTAATGTTAATATTCTTGAAGATTATTCACTTGCAAGTAATCATCATACATTACTTTTTGACTTCTTAGAACGTCGGAAAAATAAAAATTAAAATAAAAAGTTACTGACAGACCTGTCAGTAACTTTTTATTTTTCAATTCTAATAATCGTTTCTAACTCAATATTTCCTTGAATCGCTCTTGAAATCATGCAAGAACTTTCTGCCCGTTTGGCAAGTTTAATTGCTTTAACTTCATCTGACTCTTTTGTCAATTTCATAGCGACATGATAAGTTATTTTTTCATAAGTAAAGGTTCCTTTTGTCACATCAACTATTCCTTTAGCATCTACTTTCAGATGTTCCAGGAGAATATCATTTCGCTCAAGCATGGCAGCTAATGTAATCGAATAACAGGTACTGGCTGCTCCGAGTAGCATTTCATCAGGATTTGTTCCGACTCCTGGACCATCCATAGTTTTAGGAATTGAAATTTTTTCATTCAGTGCCCCAGCCTGTAAGTCACCGATGGAATTCCTTCCCCCTAACCAATCAATACGTGAATTAAAAAGATGTTTTACCATTTTTTATCCTTTCAATTTACTGACAGAAAACATATGACTCTCCTATTTTCTGTCAGTAAATTCAATAAAAAGTCTGTTCAATGACAGACTTTTCTTTAGAATGTTTGAGCTTCTAACTCTACTTTATTAATGAATTCAGCAAGAAGTTCTTCTGTTTTTTCTGGATCATAAGCATGTCCTTCAACGGCAATTTGTCTAAAATCGCTACCGATAAAATTGAAGATTGCTGACATGTAAATTGTTGCTGGATCTTGTGCTCCATAAACTCCACCATTAGCTTGTAAGTGCAAGACTTTTTTGCCATTTGCTAAACCAACAGGACCTTCGGCTGTATATTTGAATGTTTTACCGGCAACATTGACTGTATCAACCCAAGATTTAAGTTCAGCAGGAATCATCAAGTTATACATTGGATTAGCAATGACTACTTTATCAGCTGACAAAAATTGTTCTGTAAAACCAGCAAAACGAGCCAATTTATCTTTTTGTGAAGCTGTAAGTTCAGCATTTTCACCTGCGAACATTGCACTGACCAATTCAGTATTCAAAGTTGGAATATCAGCACTGAAAACATCTAGTTCTTCAATTTCATCTTCTGGATGAGCAGCTTTATAGGCTTTGACGAAAGCATCAAGACCTTTGAGTGAAAGTGAATAATCAGCAGTAAGTGGGTGACCTTTTACAACAAGAAGTTTAGACATATTTTGTTCCTTTATAGAAATTATTTTTGTGTTATAAAAATTATTATAGCAAACTTTTCTAAATTATCAATATATTTAGTACGTGAAAATTTACACATGTAAACATTTCACTGACAGAAATTCTGTCAGCAAAAAAAACAATCATTTAGATTGTTTTTATTTTACTTTTTACGTCCCAACAAACGGAATAAGCCAAGAACCCAAGTCACTAAAACAAGAAATGTTGAAAAATAGAAGGCCACGTGGAAACCGTGTAAAAAGACATCTGGTTGATTGTGCAAATAAGTTGTCACCTTATAACCCAACTGATTAGACATCGCTGTGAATAAAATCAATGTTGCTAAAGACGTCCCTAAAACAAAGGCCATATTACGGGCAAGAGAATTAACTGACCCAGCAATTCCTAAATACTTACGGTCAACAGTTTCCATAATCAAAGCATTGTTTGGGCTTTGGAAAATCCCCATAGACATTCCTTGAATCAAAAGAATAACAACAACTAGCCATGGAGCAGAATGCGGATTTATCAGTAAATAGCCAAGCTGTGACAAAACAATCCCTGAAATTCCTACAAAAGTAACAATTTCTTTATCCATTTTATCTGCTGCCGAACCTGCTAAAGGGCTAGCAATCAGCATAGCAACAGGATAAGCCATCATAATCATCCCTGCCAAGCCTGGCCCATAATTTCTAAAATCTTGTAAGTAGAATGGTAACAAAATACTTGAGAACATCGCTACTGTAAAATTAAAGAGAGCCATAATAATACTCATTGAAAATAATTTTGATTTAAAAATTCCTAAATCAAGCAAAGGCTGAGCGACCTTTTTCTCTGTTAAAATAAATATTCCAAAGAGAATAAAGCCAAGCAATGCACCAATAATAATTAATGGATTGGTCCAACCCAAAGCTTGCCCAAAATTAAGAGCTAAGAAAAGCAAAACAATAACAGAAGTCATTAATGTTCCACCTTTAAAATCAATATCCGACCATTTTCCACTGGTTTTTTCTTTTGGCAAAGCATGATTTCCAAAAATCCATGCTAAAATTCCGATAGGGACATTTATCCAAAAGATATAATTCCATGAAGCGACCTGTAAAATCAGTCCTCCAAGGGCAGGTCCAGCGATTGAGCCAACCGATACAAACATCGCTGAAATGGAAAGTGCTCTTGCTCGACTTTCAGGTGGGAAAATTTCTGAAATAATTCCAAAACCGGTTGCCATAAACATTGACGCCCCAATAGCCTGAATCACCCGTGCAAAAAGAAGAAAACCTAAGCCCCAACCAAAATTTAACCCAGCAAGTGCAGAGCCTAAAATAAAAATTCCCCAACCAATGCGGGCAATTCGTGATTTACCTATTAAATCGCCTAAACGGCCAAAAATCAGTACAATCGCTGAAATTACAATTAAATAGATTGTCACCACCCAAGTGATTTGAGAAGTAGAGACATGAAGCTCCTTTGACATTGTTGGTAGAGCAATATTAACAATTGAACCATCCAATGTTGACATAAATGTAAATATCCCTAAGGCAATTAAAGCCTTTATTCTGTCTGACATAAAATCCTTTCCTATAAATTGAGTATCATCTTCTTTAAATAAAATTCCTAATAAGTCTTGTTATACTGATGAACTCAATTAATTTTTTCTAAGTTTATAAATAACGTTGGTAATTATATCCTTGTTTCCAATCTTTGTCAAGTTTAGACTATCAATCGTAGTTTCCTAATCAAATGAAAATGCTACTCATAATATTATAAGTAGCATTTTTTATTATAAGAAATCAGCAAATTCTTCTTCTTCAGTTTGGTCCCAGTTTTCACCAGTAATTGTTGTGAGCATAATTCCTTTGACCGCACGGTCAACCATCCCCTCAACATCCATTCTCTTTTCATATTGAATACAATTTTCAAGTTTTGGATTTGTTTTTGGAGAAGGTGGTGCAAAGACAGTACAACAATCTTCAAATGGTAGAATTGATAAATTAAAAGTATCGATTTTTTCAGCTATTTCAATAATTTCATTTTTATCCATTGTTACTACTGGTCGAATAACTGGAGTATTAGTTACTTCATTAATGGCAGACATTGAGCCAAGCGTTTGGCTAGCAACTTGTCCCAAAGATTCTCCATTAATAATCACTTTTCCACCACGTTCTTCACGAACCCGATCAACCACGCGCATCATAAAACGGCGTGTAATTGTCATCAAATATGCTTGTGGAGCCTTGGCTTTTATTTCTTCTTGAATCTCGGTAAATGGTACTTCAATAAAGGTAATTGAACCTCCAAAAACGGTTAATTTAGCCGCTAAGTCTTTGGCTTTCTTCAAAGCTCCTGGTGAAGTGTAAGGAGGGCTAGCAAAGTGAACAGCCTCAATCTCAACTCCGCGTTTCAACGCTAAATAACCTGCAACTGGCGAATCAATTCCACCTGAGAGCATTAGATGTCCACGTCCTGCCGTTCCGACTGGCATTCCTCCAGCACCTTTTATATCTTCAAAACTAAGATAAGTCGCATCTTGTCTGATTTCAACGCGCAATGTGATATCAGGCTTTTTCATTTGTACTTTTGCGTAAGAGAAATTATCAAAAACAACATCTCCTAAAGCAATATTTAATTCTGTTGAATCTAATTCAAAGTTATGGTCAGCTCGTCTGGTAGCAATTTTAAAAGTCTGCCCTTCGCTATAAATCTCCTTAAAAAGTGCCACAACTTCTTCTTTGATAATGGGCATTGATTTTTCGACTTTGATTGAAGGTGAAAAATTTTGGATTCCAAAAACTTTTGTTAAACGATTTGAAACTTCAGCATAATCTGCTCCATTAAGTTCAATGTGTGCTCTATCTCTTACTGCTGTAATTTTTAATTCAGGCATATCTGCAAGGACTTCGCGGATATTTTTTGCCAAACGATTGATAAAGTAACCACGATTTTTTCCTTTGGTTGAAAGTTCACCATAACGAACCATGATTTCATCATATAATACAGTCATTTTTATTCTCCTATATTCTTTTGCATACTTTTAATCATTAAATACTTCAAAAAATTGAATAATTTAAGTTAAAAAACCAGTCAAATCTTCTTTAATTAAAGAAAAAAAGCACGCAGCGTTCTAATTATAACACAATGTGTCCCTTTTTTTATAGGCATTTTTAAAATTATTGTCTCATTTATAAAGGATTTCTTAAGGCTCTATTGAGCTTGATATACTCTATTTTTAAAGCAAAATAAAAAGCCACTAGATTATTGACCTAGTGGTAATTTTTATCAATGATTTATTTTTATATACTTTCAGGAGAATATTTTTCAGACATAATCTGAACTAATTTTGATCCTAAAAAAATACAGTATCTGATGAGCACATAAGTAACGATTGCAATTGCTATAAGGAGTTCCATATTCGCTAATAATTCTAAATTCAGGAACTGAAAAACGCTGAGTTTACTTGTTAAATTTACCGCAGTTGCAGAAATAACGAGAGGAAATGTAAAGGCAGCATAACTAGGATAAAAGGCACTTCTCAAAAGTTTTGTCAGCAAGCCTAAAGTTATAAAATAGATAGCTTGCGATAAAATAAATAAAAAGATAACGAATATTTTAGATTTTGCTTCTACAACAGTGAGGTATCCTACTAAACCAAGTGAACCCGGTGCCGTGATAATTGTAATCAAAGGAAGTAAAGATTTGTGCATTTTTCGTAAAATGAAAACTCTATGCATAACAATAGGAAGAAGAATAAAGTAAAAGAGTAATGTTATCCAAACCACAACTTTACCCACTTCAAGACCGAAATCTGGTGATGTTGCCGATATTACCCCAATGCCTACAAAAGTAATAAACCAGCTTGGATAAACATCATGTATTTTTAATTCTTTTGGTAGCACATGAAGATAAATAAAATACATCATTAAGATAAGATGCAAGATTAAAGCAGTCCACCAAGTAACATTCGCAAGAAGACTAAAGCCGGACAAACGTTTTAAAAATACGCTTAGTACCATTAAAGACATCGTAAAAGTTGGTGAAACAGAGGCTACAATTGGGTCATTCAAAGTCGAAATTGTATGTTTCATTGCCAGTACTATCTTGAGCAAAATTAAAAACATCAGGAATAAACCTAACATATCGTAAGAATTTCCTAAAATAGGGTAACCTTTACTGTAAAGGAGATTCCCTAAGGATATTAAACCCAAAATTAAGCCACATATCGGGAGGGGAATTTGTTTTAAAAATGATATGAATTTTGAATACATCATAGACTTCTCTTTCTATATTTTTTATTAATTCGTCTTTAATAATTGATTCTATTAATAATATATAATAGTTGATTTAATTTGTAAAATAAATTATTATAATCATATAAATTAAAAAAAATAATTTGTTATTTTGTATTTTAAGGAGAAAATCACATGTTTTCATTATTTGAGACCTTTATCGTCGTTTATGAAACTAAAAGTTTTACCTTAGCTGGAAAATATTTATTTATTTCCCAACCCACTGTAACCGTGAGAATTAAGAAGCTCGAAGAAGAATTAAAATCAACATTATTTTTAAGAGGAAAACACCAAGAAATCATTCCGACTGAAGCCGCCATATTATTCTATCCCAAAGCTATTGCCTATCTAAAAAAATGGGAGGAAGACCAAGCTGAAGTTCAAAAAAAATCCCTTGCAAAACATCCTTTCAAAATTGGGGTTTCACACAGTGCTGCTCTAAGTATTATGCCAAGAATCTTTAAAGTATTTGAAGGCGAGTTGGAACATTTAGATGTAGAAATTAATATGTATGACTCAGAAAAAGTATTTGAATTAGTTGCAAATCATGATTTACATTTTGGAATCATTGAGCGATTACTCATTAGCGATCAAACCGAAACATTTCCTTTATTTTTAGATGAATTAGTACTT
The DNA here is from genome assembly GCF_016516525.1 of Lactococcus sp. S64. Lineage (NCBI taxonomy): Bacteria > Bacillati > Bacillota > Bacilli > Lactobacillales > Streptococcaceae > Lactococcus > Lactococcus sp. S64. Next base: position 104,125 of record NZ_JACVUQ010000004.1, read on the forward strand.
GCTGGAAATACGGATTCAGAAACATTCTTTACCAGAGAATCTGGTTCAGGAATTGGATATTATATCAAAAGATATCTCAAATCCGCTCCTTCTGCTCAAAGAAACATCGTTCGTATGAATAGCAATGAGATGATTATTTCCCATATCAAAGCAGGCTTAGGTTCTTCTTTAATTTCTAAATCATTTTTAACTGATGATATCCCTTATCAAGAACTTGGGAGTAATTATCATAGAGAGTTTCTAGGAGTTTCTTTTGATGAAGAAAAAGACCCTATGATTCAAAAATTAATTAGTAAAATAAAAAAAGAAACCGAAATTCATTAGAATTAATAAAAATAGAAAAACATGAGCAAACTGCTTTTGTTTTTTTATTATTTTTATTAATAATAATGATAAAATAAATTCATTTTACACATTACAAAAATAGAGATAAAATAATTATAGATTTTATAAAAGACATCAGAAAAAGGGGTTGAAGGAGGAGATAGAATTGGCTTTTATCATCATTAGTTTTGTAATTTCTATCATTTTAATTTTATGTACTATGATTAGTTATCTTTGGCTTTTTAACAGATAGGCTTTATAAAAAAAATATATATAAATTGAAAAGGAGCTAAAAATGAAAATTACAAGCAGAAAAGTAGTTGTTATAGGAACAGGTTTTGTTGGAACAAGTATTGCTTATTCAATGATTAATCAAGGACTTGTTAATGAGTTGGTTTTGATAGATGTTAATCAGGATAAAGCTGAGGGTGAAGCCTTAGATTTATTAGATGGCGTTTCTTGGGGGCAAGAAAATGTTATTGTGAGAGCTGGAGATTACAAGGATTGTAAAAATGCTGATATTGTGGTCGTTACGGCTGGGGTGAATCAAAAACCAGGTCAATCACGTTTAGATTTGGTTAATACAAATGCTAAAATTATGCGCTCAATCGTGACTCAGGTTATGGGCTCAGGTTTTGATGGTATTTTTGTAATTGCTTCAAATCCTGTGGATATTCTTACCTATGTCGCTTGGGAAACTTCTGGTCTTGATCAATCTCGAATTGTCGGAACTGGTACAACTTTGGATACTACTCGTTTTAGAAAAGAGTTGGCCACAAAGCTAGAAATTGATCCACGGAGCGTTCATGGATATATTATTGGCGAACATGGCGATTCTGAAGTTGCAGTTTGGTCACACACGACGGTAGGTGGAAAACCTATTCTTGAATTTATTGTTAAAAATAAAAAAATAGGGGTTGAAGATTTGTCTAATTTGTCAAATAAGGTAAAAAATGCTGCCTATGAGATTATTGATAAAAAACAGGCTACTTATTACGGCATTGGAATGAGTACAGCTAGAATTGTCAAAGCCATCTTAAATAATGAACAAGCAATTCTACCAGTTTCTGCCTATTTACGTGGTGAATATGGTCAAGAAGGTGTCTTTACCGGTGTTCCATCTATTGTAAATCAAAATGGTGTTAGAGAAATCATTGAACTAAATATTGATGCTTATGAAAAGAAACAATTTGAAAAATCTGTCAGTCAACTTAAAGAGGTAATAGAATCTATTAAGTAATCTATCCAAACCTTACAAACATAAAGGAAAATAAAATGCTTGCTCTACTCTTTTTAGTCATTGCTTCACTTTGGGGATTAATCTGGTTTAACATTAATGAGTCCGATTGATTAATAATTTTTTACTAGGTTCAAAAATTTAACTGATAATAATTAGCACAAAAAAGTCACTAAATCTCTGGTTTAGTGACTTTATTATCGTTTTAATTCTAATTATTTGATTAAAAGGCTTATTAAAATAAGTGCAAGAACTACTTGAAAGACTAAAGTAGATAAACCATAAATCAGTAATTTTTTTCCTGCTTTTATAAATTCAACCAAATTTAGTCGTAAACCAATAGCAGCTAAGGCAATGGTTTCACACCAACCGGATAGAAATTTTGCGGTAGCTGAAACTTCCGGCACAAAATGAATCAATGTATCTAAAGTACAAAGCACTAAGAAACCAAGAACATACCAGGGTAAAAAAGAATTTCTTTTAATTTTTATTTGAGTAGGTCCTTGTTCATTTCTTTTTTGTTTTTTACTTCTGAAACCAAAATATAAAACAACAAAAACGAGCATGATAATTCGCATAATTTTAAATAGAGTGGCTAAGGTTGTTGTGTTTGGATTTACCATTGTTGCTGAAGCAACGACTTGACCAACAGATTGTTCTGTTCCACCAATCAGTGCCCCCCTTAATAAATCATTATTACCGAATATCCAAGTTCCTAAAAATGGAAGACTTAGCATTAAAATAGTTCCCATAAGATTGACCATCGCAATCGATGTTCTTTTCTCACTGGTTTCAGCTCCAATAACTGGTTCAACTGCGGCAATTGCTGATGAACCACAAACTGCATTCCCAGAAGCCATTAGGGCAGAAACATTAGCAGAAAATCCTAGTTTTTTACCCATAAACAAAACAAAAATAATTGTTGAAATCATTTGTATTAGTATAAATCCTACTCCGGAGAATCCTAACTTACCAATGGTTTGGAAAGTGACTGTGGCCCCTAAAAACATCACTGAAAATTCCAGAAGTTTTTTTTCTGACCAAGCTGTTCCTGCAAACAAAGTGACTTGTTTGAAGTACAAATTACCTAAAATAATTCCTAATAATATTGCAATGGTTGCTGAACCTAAACTATGGAAGATGAAACGATTGAGTAAATAACTTACTATAGCAATGGCAAATGAGAGCAGAAATCCTGGCAAAATACTCATTATGGCCTGTCTATCATTTTTAATATAATTTTTTAATTTTAACATTTTTCTACTTTTTCCTTTTTTAATTGTCTAGCATCAATTAGTTTACACAATCTCCTTTATTTTGTAAAATAAATTATTATCATTTTTAAAATTACTTTTATTAATTAAAGGAAGATTTATGTTCGCTTTACTCGAAACTTTTATTGCTGTGTTTGAAACCAAAAGCTTTACCAGAGCTGCTAATCAATGTTTTATTTCACAGCCAACCGCAACTGTTAGAATTAAAAAATTGGAGGAAGAACTAAAAGTTCACCTTTTTTCAAGAGGGCAACACCAAGAAGTAATTCCCACAGAAAGTGCCCACCTTCTTTATCCTAAGGCTTTAAAAACGCTCAATGATTGGAATAAATTACAATTTTCCCTAAAAAATCAGACACCTAGTCGTAAACCTTTTAAAATTGCTGCTTCCCATAGTTCAGCAACTACTGTTTTACCTTTGATTTTTAAAAATTTAATTCCTGAACTTGAACAACTTAACATTGAATTAATGATGCTTGATTCTCAAGAGGTTTTTGATTTAATTCGTAATCATGAAATTCATTTTGGAATTATTGAAAAACCGATGATGGATGAAACCATCGAAACTTTCCCACTTTTTAAAGATGAACTCGTTCTTGCTGGCAATCCAGAAAGTGACATCTTTTTTATTCGCGAAGCAGGGTCTGGTGTGGCTCATTATACACATAATTATCTTAAAGAAAATAATCTTAATCCAAAGAATTTGGTCAGCGTCAATAACAATGATATGATTGTCAGTCAACTTAAGGCTGGCATTGGCCTGTCATTGATTTCAAAACGATTTATTAATGAAAATATTGCTTTTCAAGGTCTTGGCGAACGTTATCAACGCATTTTTTATGGTCTTTCTTTTTTGTCTGAACAAGACAAATTGCTCAAAACTGTGATTAAAAAAATCAAAAATTTAAGTGAGTTTTAAAAAATTTACTGACAGAAATTCTTTAAGGTCATTCATCATTTTCTAAATTTCTGTCAGTCATTTTATCAGCATTTTTTACTGACAGTAAAAAAATCTTCTCAAGCCCATGCTTAAAGCGTTTACTGACAAAAAAATTTCTGTTAATTTTTTGAAAATATGTTAAAATAGAGAGAATAAAAAATTACAAGGAGTACTATTTTGGCTGAAATCGAAGAACTTAATGACCAAATGAAAGTCCGCCGTGAAAAAATGGAAAACCTGCGCGAAGCGGGAATTGACCCATTTGGACATAAATTTACACGTACGCACAACTCACAAGAACTACACGAAGCTTATGACGAAAAGACGAAAGAAGAATTGCATGAACTTGCACTTTCAGGAATTGTCGCTGGTCGTTTGATGACTAAACGTGGTAAAGGTAAAGTCGGTTTCGCCCATCTTCAAGACCGCGAAGGCCAAATTCAACTTTATGTTCGTAAAGATGAAGTCGGCGAAGAAAATTATGAAATTTTCAAAAAAGCTGACCTCGGAGATTTCCTTGGTGTTGAAGGCGAAATCATGAAAACTGACATGGGTGAATTGTCAATTAAAGCAAAAAAATTGACTTTCCTCTCAAAAGCGCTTCGTCCTTTGCCTGAAAAATTCCATGGTTTGACTGACACTGAAACACGTTATCGTAAACGTTATTTGGATTTGATTTCAAATAAAGAAAGCTTCAATCGTTTTGTCACTCGTTCTAAAATTATCAGTGAAATCCGTCGTTATATGGATGGTCGTGGATATCTTGAAGTTGAAACTCCAGTACTTAACAACGAAGCCGGTGGTGCTGCTGCTCGCCCATTCTACACACATCATAACAGTCTTGATATTGATATGGCGCTTCGTATTGCAACTGAATTACACTTGAAACGTTTGATTGTTGGTGGAATGGAAAAAGTTTATGAACTTGGCCGTGTCTTCCGTAATGAAGGAATGGATATGACTCATAATCCAGAATTCACAACAATGGAATCTTATGAAGCTTATGCTGATTTTGAAGATATCATGGATTTGACAGAAGGAATCTTCCAACATGTTGCTAAAACAGTGGTTGGTCAAGATGTTCTTGAATACGATGGTAAAGAAATTAATGTTGGTGGAAAATTCAAACGTGTTCACATGGTTGATGCCATCAAGGAAGTTGCTGGAGTTGATTTCTGGCCTGAGATGACTTTTGAAGAAGCAACAGCTCTTGCTAAAGAACATGATATTCATGTTGAAAAACATTTCACTTCTGTTGGTCATATCATTAACGAATTCTTTGAAAAATATGTTGAAGAAACTTTGATTCAACCTACTTTCGTTTTTGGTCATCCAAAAGAAATTTCACCACTTGCTAAAATGAATGAAAAAGATCCACGTTTTACTGACCGTTTTGAACTTTTCATCAACGGTAAAGAATACGCCAATGCTTTCAGCGAATTGAATGACCCAATTGACCAATTGGAACGTTTTGAAGCTCAAGCTAAAGCTAAAGAACTTGGGGATGATGAAGCAACTGGTGTCGATTACGATTATGTTGAAGCACTCGAACACGGTATGCCACCAACAGGTGGACTCGGTATCGGGATTGATCGCTTAGTGATGCTCTTTACTGGCACAACTTCAATCCGTGACGTTTTGCTTTTCCCAACTATGAAATAAAAAATAAAAACCGCATTTGGCGGTTTTTTTATTTCTGTCAGTAAATTTTTATTGGCAAAAGTACTGACAGAAATTATCTACACTTAAATTTTAACTTATTCAAATTCAAAACTTTGATCAGCAACATAAATCTGACTTTGGGGAATTCCAACGGCTTTTATTTTCTTATCTTTACTAATAAAAATAGCGCCATAAACTTCCGGATTTTCTGTCAGCCAATTTTCAATTGGACCGTCAGCAAAAAATAATCGGGTCGTTTCAATTTCACCATCAATTGATTTTTGGGATAAAACAGTAACACTGGCCAGCTGATTATGGTGTGGATAACCTGTTTTGGAGTCAATAATATGATGGTAAATCTTATCATTCACTTTCAAGTAACGCTCAGAAATTCCCGAAGTCACAACAGAACCTTCACCAGACAAAAGCTGTAGCACAGGTTTTTTATCATTAGTTAAAGGATTTCTAATGCCTATGCGCCATTTTTTATCTGTCTGATGCGGAGCTTCTCCCACCAATAGAAGATTTCCTCCTAGATTAATGATGCCGGAGGAAATACCGTAAGCATGCCAAAAATCTTTAATCCGGTCGGCAATATAACCTTTTGCTATCGCTCCTAAGTCAATTTCCATCCCTTTTTCTGGCAAAAATATTGAAAATTCATCATCCCTTAGAATAATCCTATCTGGATTAATTACTTTTAACTTTTCATCTATTTCTGCTTGAGTTGGCAATTTAGCGTCTGAAAAGCCAATATGCCAAAGTTTAACGAGAGGACCAATTGCTGCATTAAAACCAAATGCTTCCTTGCTTTTTTCAAGCGCTATTTTTGTTAAGCCATAAACTACTCCTGATACTTGAACAGGCTCTATTCCTGCTTTATGATTGACAGCCATCAATTCTGATTGGTCACGATTTACCGTAAAAAGCTGCTCATAATACTTGATTAATTGATAAGTTTTATCTAATAATTCCTCGTCTTGATGACCATAAATTGTTAAGCTAATGACTGTCCCTAAAGCTCGATAAGTTTTGGAAATTTTCAAGGTTGACTTTTTTTCTAAAATTTTCATCAGTCTTCTTCTTCCGATTTTCCTCTTAATTCTCCAATATCATCAAACTCCCAAGTTTCTCCCTCTTCCAAAAATTGTAGATAGGCCGAATTTTCAGGTTCAATCACTTCTTCATACTCAGAAGCTCCTGTATCTGCATCGGAAAGAACTGGCAATCCTTGATTCGTTTCTTTAGTCCACCAAACTTCATCGGTTTCTGTAGAGTTTTTACTTTCCTCACTCTCAATTATTTCTTTATTATTCTCTTTTTTTAGCGAAGGAAGTCTCATCGGTTTTAATGTTTTACTGTAAATCATAAAATTATTAAAACAATGCTCCAACCAGCTAATTGTCCGTTCATCGATCAATTCATCTTGTTGATTAAATGCTTCAGCTGCTCGTCCTAAAAGAAATTGATTGGAAGGTAAAACAAAAGCATCCAGACCCGGTGAACTCAAAATTTGTCGAAGGTTTTCTTGGGCAAAAACAGTTCCCATATTTCCAAGAGAAACCCCAACAATCATAACCGGTAGACTGTTCAATGGCTGAGGTTTTATCCATGACAGCCATTCTATCAATGATTTCAAAGCAGCAGTAATCGCATGATCATATTCAGGCGTTGAAAAAATCAAACCATCCGCTTCTCTTATTGCCTCTGCAATTTTCTGAACCCCTTCAGGAATTTCTCTGATATCCTCAGAAAATAGTGGCAGGTCTGTAATTTCTACTATTTCAATTTGTGCTTCTTTTGTAAAATGTTTTTTCATGTACCAAAGGAGTTTTCGATTATAAGAAAAACTAGCATTGGTCCCAACAATGGCGATAAACTTCATCCCATTTCCTCTTTCACTTGGTAATTTTGGGTAAGTAACTCTTAAAAAATGTCCTTACTTCTCTTTATATTATAAATAAAAAACCACAACTCTATACGAATTGTGATTCAGATATTATTTTTCCCGACTCAAATCTACTTCTTCAAGTGGAATAATTTTTGTATTATACTTCCATTTATAACTAAAATAAAGAATAATGAAAATAGGAATTGCAGCGTATAAAGCTAAGCCTTCACCCCAGTGCTCACTAAAGAGCATGGCTGGGTCAAGATTAATGGCAATTGCCGCAGTCATCAAGAGCGCAACAATTGGACCAAATGGGAACCATTTAGCTTTGTAAGGAAGATCTTCCAATTTTTTCCCTTGAGCAATATAGGCTCTTCTAAAACGGATATGACTGATAGAAATTCCAAGCCAAGCAAGAAATCCTGTTAGTGATGATAAATCAACCAAGAAAAGATAAATTTGCGTTCCAAATATTCCAGTTAAGAAAGCAATAAAACAAATAATTGTTGTGGCTAATAGGGCATAAAAAGGAATTCCATTTTTTGCTGTTCGTCCAAAGAATTTTGGTGCGCCTTTTTCTTGTCCCAATGAATAAAGAATACGTGTTGAAGCATACATTACTGAATTTGCTGATGAAATTACCGAAGTAAGAATGACCGCATTCATAACTGAAGCTGCAACTGCAAAGCCAATATTTTTAAAGACAATAGTAAATGGACTCATGACAGCTGTCGAATTTGGATTTAACAAGCGAGGGTCTTTAAAATTGATAATTGCAGCAATCACAATGATTGAAAAGATGTAAAAGAGTAAGATACGCCAGAAAATAGAGTTCATTGCTTTAGGAATTGACTTACCTGGGTCTTCAGATTCACCTGCGGTAATCCCTAAAAGCTCAGTTCCTTGAAAAGAGAATCCGGCAATAAGTAAAACTCCAACAAATCCTGAAATTCCACCAACAAAGCCATGATTGCCAGCACTTAAATTGGCAACGACATCAACATTTCCTTGTCCCAAAACTCCAAAAATGGTAAGTAAACCAATAGCTAAAAAGAGGACAATCGTAATCACTTTAATCGTTGATAACCAATATTCTGTTTCCCCGAATGCTCCAACCGCCATAACATTAATAATAAAAATTAAGACCGTCGCAATTCCTGAAAATATCCAAGACGGAAGGTGCGGGAACCAAAACTGCGTAATCAATCCTGCTGTCGTTAAATCCACGGCAATGGTAATCGCTCCATTGAGCCAATAGTTCCACCCTAATGCAAAGCCAAAAGCAGGATCAACATAACGACCGCCATAATCGGAGAATGAACCTGAAGTGGGCAAATATGTCGCCATCTCACCTAAGGAAGTCATTACGAAGTAAACCATAATACCAATAAAACAATAAGCAAGAACTGCGCCCCAGGGACCTGCTTGACTAATTGTTGCTCCTGAGGTTAAAAATAAACCTGTTCCAATTGTACCACCCAATGCAATCATGGTGATGTGGCGCTGTTTAAGGTTGCGCTTGACCTGATTTTGATTTTCCATAATCTTTGCTTTCTAATCTCTTGTTTTTTTCTACAAACCAGAGCACGAACAAATAAAAAGACCAGTTGTCTTTACAACCGGTCTCTTGAGAATCACCGGCATAGATACTTGAGCGTACTCTAAAGCTGTATCTATACCTACTGTATGACACAACTCTTATCTATGCAAATGATGATGGCGTAATGAGAAGTTATTCATTTCGTGATTCTCCTTTCGTGATTTTTCTATATTCTATACCTTTTTTTTAGAAATTGCAAGAATTAATTTGATAAAAATTTATAATTACTCATTTTTATGTTAAAATATTCCTATGAATACGAATAAAAAAAATAATACAATTCTTTTTACAATCTTTGGGATTGTCTTAGTTATTGTCGTTGGACTCCTTGTTTTCTTTGCAAATCGTCCAAAAACAACTGATAATACAGCAAGTAGTACAAGCACTTCTTCAAGCCAAAAAGTTGATTATCCAACAAATTATAAATTACATGATGCAGTAAAAAATTCTACAACTGCCCTTAATGATTTGACTTTGCCACAACTTTCTACAACTGTTGCTGAGGATGAAGCTGAGGTCGAAATTAAAACGACTGCTGGAAATATCAATATTAAACTTTTCCCTAAATTGGCCCCTAATGCGGTTCAAAATTTCCTTGTTCTTGCCAAAAATGGTTACTACAAAAACAATGAATTCTTCCGTGTCATCAAAGATTTCATGATTCAATCTGGTGACCCTTCTAATCAAGGAACTGGTACTGCTTCAATTTTTGGTGGGAAAACATTTGATACTGAAATTTCTAATCAACTGTACAATATCCGTGGCGCACTTGCTTTAGCAAATACCGGCCAAGCAAGCTCTAGCAGTTCACAATTTTTCATTGTGCAAAATTCCCAAGATATGACCAGTCAAATTCAAGACAAAACTAAATATCCTCAAAAAATAATTGATGCTTATAAAAAAGGGGGATACCCTAGTTTAGACGGAAGTTACACTGTCTTTGGTCAAGTTATTTCAGGAATGGATGTCGTTGATAAAATCGCGAAAGCCGAGGTTACATCAAGTGGTTCTGGCGAAGCTTCATCTCCTGTTGACCCTGTAAAAATTAAATCTGTTAAAATTCTTAAAAACTGGAAATTTTAATAAATAAAAAGTTTTTCATATCTTCTGGCATGTCTAATTCAACATGAACCATTTCGTCAGTAAAAGGATTTAAGAACTGTAAATGGTGACAGTGAAGGGCTTGACGTGAAATCAAATCATGATTTCCACCGTATAAATCATCACCAATTAAAGGATAACCCAAATGAGAAAAATGAACACGAATTTGGTGAGTTCTGCCTGTATGCAAAATAATATCAAGAAGGGCTAAATCATTTTTTCGCTCAGCAACAACGTAAGAAGTCAGGGCATCTTTTGCTTTTTCATCAAAGCGAACTTGCCTTTGAATAATCGAATCATCACGACGTCCAATTGGTAAATCAATTCGACCAGAATCTGGCAAATCTTGGCCATTTACAATAGCAAAATAGCGTTTTTCCATCGTGTCGCGAAATTTATGTTGATTCATTAAAGCATGTGCATAACGATGTTTAGCTAAAAACATGATTCCACTGGTATCACGGTCTAGTCTAGTGATAATATGCACCGTTTGATTAGCATAATTTTTTTGACTAATATATCCTTTGACAGCATTTGACATGGCACCAGTCGGATGCAAGGACCCTGTAATTGATGGCTTGCCTGCTGGCTTTTCAACCACTAAATAGTGGTCATCTTCAAATAGGACATTGAGTGGAAAATCATCAGGAATTAACTTTTCATTATCTGGCTCATCTGGGACTGTGACCGTCACCAAATCATCTTTTTCCAGACGATAAATGGCATTTTTTTCCTGACCATTAACTGTTATTTTTCCACCATCAAATTTTACTTTTGTCAGCAATCTCCTAGAAATACCGTGACGGCTTAGCATTGACTTAACCATGCTTCCTTCAATCTCGTTTCTAAAAGCAAACTGCATTACTCAACCTCCCCAATAAAGGACTTACTGACCCGTTCCCAAAATGGTGTGTGAGCACAATTTGCAAAAGAAATCGTTGTTCCATCCAAAGAAAACTCAATTGATTTGATATTTTTGTATTCAAAAGTCAACTGATCAAAAGTCAAACTATAATCATCCTCTGGCGCAGGACAAACGGTAATTGTATCTTTCTCAGCTACAATCATTGGTGAACCTAATGTTCGATAAACGACATTGTTCAAACTTGCAATTTCAGCAACTTGCATTGCTTTTACTCGCGGATGAACAACGGCTCCTCCAATTGATTTATTGTAAGCCGTTGAACCTGTTGGAGTTGAAATTGACAAGCCGTCCCCACGAAAACGTTCAAAAAGATAATCAGAAATTCTAACATCCCCAACCATCGTTTTACTTGCACGTCGAATCGTTGCTTCATTGAGAACATGTCGTACAATTTGATATCCGTCAGTAAAACTAACTTGAACACGAATGAGTGGATAGTGAATCGCTTGAGCTGGATTTTCATCATAAAGAGCCTCTACGACTTCAAACAAATCTTCGTCAGTAAAATCAGTATAAAAGCCCAAATGCCCCGTATGAACACCCAAAAATCGCACACGATCTAGCTGATATTCGTACATGTGCATTGCTCTTAAAAGCGTCCCATCTCCTCCAACTGAAATCACAATTTCAGGATTAATATCATCAAAAACGAAATGTTCAGCTTTCAAAATCTTGCTCAATTTATTGAGCGTTTTTTTGGATTTTTCACTCGAATTTCCAATAAGCCAGACTTTTTTACCAAAGTTCATTTTCTTCACCATTTTCTTTTTTAAAGTCTTGTTTTTGCTGAGGACTATCAAAAAGTAACTGTGCTTCTTGAATATCCTCACGGATTTCACCCATTTCCAAATCAAGTTGAGCAGCTTCACGCGCTGCATTAGTCAATCTTGCCTTGACATCCTCAGGAATCAGGCCCCCGTACTTGTAATTAAGGGAGTGTTCAATTGTTGCCCAAAAATTCATGGCTAAAGTTCTAATTTGAATTTCAGCATTGACAATTTGGAAACCATCAATTGTATCAATTGGATATTCAACAATTACATGATAAGAACGGTAACCAGAAGCTTTTTGGTTATTAATATAGTCACGTTCTTCAATAATTTTAAAATCTTTGCGTTTACGCAAAAGCTCCAATACATCCCAAACATCATCAACAAACTGGACCATCACTCGAACACCAGCAATATCTTCCATGTCAGCTAAATTTTCGCGTGTGTAACCACGAAGTTTGGCCTTATTTCTGATTGATTCTCGACGTTTCACGCGCCCCGTAACAAATTCAATCGGAGAATAAAGTCCTTTCTTCAAATATTGCTTACGAACGCCCCGAAATTTTATTTTTAACTCACCAACTGTTTGGATATAAGGGTCCAAGAATTCTTCCCAATTAAACATTTTTTCACTTTGCAAAAGCAATTGCTCTCACATACTCCTTTTTTGAGTATTTAAATCTTAAACGATTTCTGACTTCTATATTTATTAGAATCACATCTAATATTTTAACATAAGTTTGCTTTATTCACATTATTGCTACTTAAATGCTTTAAATTTCAATAAAAAAAGAGCAATCATTTTGCCCTTTTTAGTTCTTAATTATATTTTTTACTTTTATCTTTTTTGAAAAATATCTCTGTAGTTCAATAACAATAATGATTGAAACGATAATCAATAAAGTCCATGAAGAGATTTTACCTAAATCAACAAATTGCCAAGCTTTTAACTGATAAGAATAAGTCCAAGCACTAAAATAAGAACCAATATTCTCTGCAAAATAAATAAAGAGACCGATTAAAAAGAAACTCAAAATTGCCGGCATTTGATAACGTTTTGTCCGCAATACAAAAGTAAATTTAGTTTTCCAGAAAATCATTAAAATAAAGAGATAAAAGATATTTCTGAAATCAAAGCCAAAGGTTCCACTAAAAAAGTTGAGATAAATAAGAACAGAAATACCAATGGACATCAACCAATGCGGCCAATTGATTGCTTCTAAATCAAACTCTTTTATTGCCCGAACAATATATGAGCCAATTGCCGAGTACATAAAAGCACTGTATAAGGGAACATCCATAATTTTAAATAAGCCGGCATCTGGATAGGACCAACTCCCATGCTTTACTTTAAATATTTCTAAAATCATTCCCAAAACATGGAAGACCATGATTGGAATTAAATCATAAGCTCGCTCATATTTGCTGACCAAAAGTATCATTTGAATGACGATGACACAAATCAATAAAGTGTCATAACGTGCAAGATGTGGAATTTTGATGAAGGTAGTCACAATTAATGACAGAATAATGGTAATTCCAAAAATTGCTGACCGAAATTGTTTCAAACCAAAATCCCAAAAATCTTTTAAATGATATTTCTCTTCTACTTTTTCCATAGCCTTAATTCTATCATATTTTCTGTCCTTGTCTAGTCTCCTTCATTTTTAAAACTTCCCTTTGTTTCTCTGCTTTGAGCCAGCTTTTCTCCCTCTTCAACTTAGGGCGCAACTTTACTTATAGTCAGCCTTTTGATATACTTTTAATTAATATATCGTTTAACCCAACTGAAAGGAAAGATATTTTCTTTAGAAAATTATCTTAAAAATTAATTAATGAGTACGAATTTGGAGATTGAGTATAAGTCGCTATTGTCGCTGGCTGAGTATGACCAGCTCAAAAAACTCTTTACTCACGTAACCCCTGTTAGGCAAACTAACCACTACTTAGATTCAAAAGATTTTAAATTACGCAAGAAAAAATTGGCTTTGCGTATTAGAACTTTTGATAAGTCCGCAGAAATGACTTTAAAAGTTCCGCAAGAAGTTGGAAATATTGAATATAATATTGATCTCAGTCTTGAAGAAGCTCAACAACTCCTTGGCGAGCGAAATATTGTCTGTGGAGAGACTGATTTAAGTGAAATCTGTGAGTTACTAACTGCACGAGATATTAATCTTGAGGAAATCACTTTAATTGGAAGTTTGACGACGATTCGTTATGAGCAACATCTTCCAATTGGGCTTGCTGCATTAGACAAGAATGATTATCTAGGGCATACTGATTATGAGCTTGAGCTTGAAGTAGATGACAGCAAACAAGGGAAAAAAGACTTTTTTGACTTTTTAGATAAAAATCGAGTTGAATATCGTTTTTCAAAATCCAAAGTTGTTCGTTTTTTAGACTGTTTAAGACATTTACGAAAATAATTTTTAAAATTTTACTGACAGAATCCTGTCAGTATTTTTTTATAAAAAAAATGTCTGACAAGCATCAGGCAGTTTTTTCAATTTGTTCTAAGTATTGTTGTAAGAGGGCATGAGGACAATCTTCAATTTTCAAACATTCCTCATTAGTCATAATCAGACTTGCTGGAGAAGCTTGAAAATCATTTTTTCTAAAATCTTTTAACATTAAAGCGAGATGTCTTTTAGCAAAAGAACGATATTCCATAAAATTCAGAGTAGACACGCCGATTTCTTTCAAAATCTGCTGACGAACTTGAACTGTATAATCTAAAATCGTCGTTTCTTCTAAAACATCCTGCAACAATAAGAGAAAAGCTCTTCCTTGTTTTCGTCCGTAAAGATTTACAGTTAGATAATCAAGTGATACTTTTCGCAAACGGTCATAACAAGCATTTAACGAAACAATATTTTTAGGCAAATCTTCTGCATCCCGTAGTTGCTTAGCCGCAGGTAAAGTGACAATCGGATATAAATGCCAATCATTATGATCAAATGGTTCTAAATGGTCTAAAATGGGAGTGAAGTAATAATGAGTCTCCAACATAGTTTTTCTTCCTTGGTTTTGGGTATCGTTTCATGGTTGAGAAGAAGTGATAATCAGAATCTATAGAATACAACTTTTTTCCAAATTCCAAACTTCATCTAATGAAGCAGTATTACTCTACCAAGTCTCCTCTCTTTTTTTTACTATATTAACAAAAAAAGTCTGCTCACTCAAATAATACACAATACCAATTACATTATTGACACGTGAGCTCACTTTTATTCCCTTACTTACAAGCGCTCAATTTCCTCTTTAACGGCAAGATTAGTTTGAGCAAAAGCTTCAGAAAAGTTTTGGTCAAGTTCTTTAATATGACCCACACGTACCTTTTTAACAAATTTCAAATCTTTTAATTTACTCAATAAATCTGAAAGATTTTCATTATTGACATAGAGTAAACTATAATTTGATTTTTGGCTTGTATAAACCACATCGCCAAATTTACTTAATTGTCTTGTTCCTTTATATGAATAGCAATAAACATAAACTGCGATTCGCTCCTTTATAAAAAGGGGGCGAATTTCTTTTTTCTCAATGCTTTCCATGATGTCGTCCATGTTGCCCTCCTTTCAACGGTAAATTCTCATCAACATAAATCTGTTCCGAAATACTATTTGTAATTTTCTTAGTCAAAGCTGTCAAAATTTGTTGAAGGTCATTTTCTGCCAAACGAAAGGCATAAACCTTCTCATTCAAATTTATTTCATGCTGAAGCGCTCTTAGCTCTGGGCGAAAAGCGATATATTCAGAATTATCCTGTAAAGTTTTAAGCTGACTTTGTAAATTTTCATCTGCCATAAAATCAGCTTTAGCTTTCTGATAAGCTTCAACTTCTGGAAATTTCAAAAACTCGTCCATTATCTTTTCTAACAAATTATCTATTTCCAATAGATTTTGGTCGATTATTAACATATTTTTATTATATCATAAATATCAAATGATACACTTTACTGTTATTTTTAGCAAAAAAGAATATGACTCTTGATACAAATTTATTAATTTGGTATAATAATTAACACATTATTGGAATTATCTGATAATTTAAGGGAGGAAAACTTTTGGAAAATCTTCAAGAGAAACATGAAGCTCAACGGGGCTTACAGAACCGACATATTCAACTTATTGCTATTGCTGGAACGATTGGTACCGGACTTTTTCTAGGAGCTGGGAAAACCATTCAAATGACTGGTCCAAGCGTTATCTTTGCTTATATTCTTATTGGGATTGCGATGTTCTTTTTCTTAAGAACAATCGGAGAAATGCTTTACAACGACCCTAGTCAGCATTCATTTTTAAATTTTGTCACAAAATATTCAGGCGTCAGGACAGGTTACTTCACTCAGTGGTCTTATTGGTTAGTTATTGTTTTTGTTTGTATCTCTGAATTGACAGCAATCGGAACTTATATTCAATTTTGGCTTCCTCAGGTTCCACTTTGGTTGATTGAAATTGTCATGCTAGCTCTTCTTTTTGGACTTAATACTTTAAATTCTCGCTTTTTTGGTGAAACTGAATTTTGGTTTGCGATGATTAAAGTAGCAGCAATCATTGGAATGATTGTCACTGCGATTATTTTAGTAGCTGGTAATTTTCACTATAGCACTGTTTTAAGCGGAAAAACCGTTCATGACTCTGCTTCACTAAACAACATTTTTGATGGCTTTCAACTCTTCCCACACGGTGCTTGGAACTTTGTTGGTGCCTTACAAATGGTTATGTTTGCCTTTACTTCTATGGAATTTATTGGAATGACTGCGGCAGAAACAGTTAATCCTAAAAAGAGTTTACCAAAAGCAATTAATCAAATTCCAGTACGTATTTTACTTTTCTATGTTGGAGCACTTTTGGCTATTATGGCTATTTTCAACTGGCACTATATTCCGGCTGATAAATCTCCATTTGTTATGGTTTTTCAACTTATTGGAATCAAATGGGCAGCGGCGCTCATTAACTTTGTTGTCCTGACTTCTGCTGCTTCAGCGCTTAATAGTTCATTATTTTCAGCAACACGAAATATGTACTCACTTGCTCAACAGCATGACAAAGGAAGATTAACTCCTTTTACAAAACTTTCTAAGGCGGGAATTCCTATCAATGCCCTTTATATGGCAACTGCTCTCTCGCTTTTGGCTCCTGTCCTGACTCTTATTCCTCAGATAAAAAATGCTTTCGATTTTGCAGCCTCTTGTACGACTAATTTATTTTTAGTGGTTTACTTTATTACCCTCTACACTTATTGGCAATATCGCAAATCTGAAGATTACAATCCTAAAGGTTTCTTGACACCAAAACCTCAAATTACCGTTCCCTTTATCGTAGCTATCTTTGCAATTGTCTTTGCTTCTTTGTTTTTCAATGCTGATACCTTTTATCCGGCCTTGGGAGCAATTGTCTGGACAATTTTCTTTGGACTCTACTCGCACTATAAAAAAATCTAAGCGAGTCATCTTTTCCTAGACAGAGTGACTTCTGAAAAACTAAATGAAAAAGCGTATAATATAATATTATGAATACAAATCAAAATGAAGAAAATAAGCCCTCACAACGTGGTTTAAAAAATAGGCATATTCAACTTATTGCCATTGCTGGAACAATTGGTACGGGATTATTCCTCGGTGCCGGAAAATCGATTCACCTCACTGGCCCATCAATTATTTTTGTTTATTTAATAATCGGTGCGCTTATGTATATTCTCTTAAGAGCTATCGGGGAGATGCTTTACCAAGATCCCAATCAACATTCCTTTTTAAATTTTGTTTCACGTTATCTCGGTGAAAAACCTGGTTACTTTATTCAGTGGTCTTATTTACTGGTTGTTGTTTTTGTAGCTATGGCTGAGCTAATTGCTATTGGGACTTATATTAATTTTTGGTTGCCGGATTTACCAATTTGGATGACAGAAGTCTTTGTATTAGTTCTTCTAACTTTATTGAATACTTTAAATCCAAAATTTTTTGGAGAAACCGAATTTTGGTTTGGGATGATTAAAATTGTGGCGATTATTGGTTTGATTTTAACGGCAATAATCCTCATTTTTAGTCATTATCATACAGGAACTGATACTGTTAGTGTAACTAATATCACCAAAGGCTTCGAGTTCTTCCCAAATGGGCTTTCTAATTTCTTTGAAAGCTTCCAGATGGTCATGTTTGCTTTTGTTTCGATGGAATTCATCGGAATGACTGCAGCAGAAACAGATAATCCTAGACCAACTTTGAAAAAAGCGATTAACCAAATTCCAATTCGGATTGTCCTCTTTTATGTTGGGGCACTGTTGGCAATTATGAGTATCTACCAATGGCGCGATATTCCGGCTGATAAATCACCATTTGTTACCATTTTCCAACTCATTGGAATCAAGTGGGCAGCGGCTTTAGTGAACTTTGTCGTACTAACTTCTGCTGCTTCGGCTTTAAACTCTGCCCTCTTTTCAATCACTCGTAATCTTTATTCTTTATCAAAACTCAATAATGATAAAATACTTAAACCATTTACTAAATTTTCAAAAGCTGGTGTACCAGTAAATGCTTTACTTTTCACCTCATTATTAATTCTATTTACTCCATTCATCTCGATGATTCCTGCGATTTCTAATTCTTTTGTCTTTATTACAAGTGTCGCAACCAATCTTTTTCTAGTGGTTTATCTGATGACCTTAATTACTTATCTTAAATATCGGAAATCAAGCGATTTTGATCCTAAAGGGTTTGTTTTACCTGCAGCCCACATCTTTATTCCATTAGCCATTGCTGGATTTGTCCTAATCTTTATTTCACTATTCTGCTTTAAAGATACAATTGTTCCGGCCATTGGTTCTGTGATTTGGGTTCTTATTTTTGGACTATTTACTTTCTTTAAAAAAATAAAAACAGCTGAATAATCAGCTGTTTTTTTAATCTTCAAGTTCGAGTTCAATTTCTTCAGTTTCGACTACTTTTTCTTCTTTTTTAGCTTTAGTTGCCTTAGATTTTGTTGAAGTATCTTCTGTAGTTTCTGCTACTTCTGCTTCATCAAGAAGACCGTGTGCGGCACGAACTTTATGGTCAATTTCATCAAAGATTTCTTGATGTTCTTTGAGATAGTTCTTCGCTTTTTCTGCTCCTTGACCAATTTTTTCGTCATTGTAAGCAAACCAAGCGCCTGATTTTTTGATGATTCCTTCATCAACAGCAATGTTTAAAAGTTCACCGGTTCTTGAAATCCCTTCACCAAACATGATATCTACGAGAGCAACCTTGAATGGTGGAGCCACTTTATTTTTAACGACTTTGATTTTTGTGATTTTACCGATTTGGGTCTTGTTATCTCCAGAACCTTCTTCGATTTTTGTTGAACCACGTACATCAAGACGTACAGAAGCATAGAATTTCAATGCACGACCACCAGGTGTTGTTTCTGGCGAACCAAACATAACCCCAACTTTTTCACGCAATTGGTTGATGAAAATAGCTGTTGTTTTTGTTTTATTAATATGTCCTGCAAGTTTACGCATGGCTTGTGACATCATACGAGCTTGAAGCCCAACTGAACTATCACCAATTTCACCGTCAATTTCGGCTTTAGGTACCAAAGCTGCAACTGAGTCAATAACAACTAAGTCAACCGCACCAGATGTAATCAATTTTTCAGCAATTTGAAGCCCTTGTTCACCATAGTCTGGTTGTGAAAGTAAAAGTTCATCGATATTGACACCGAGCGCTTTTGCATATTCTGGGTCAAGCGCATTTTCAGCATCGATAAAGGCTGCAATTCCACCTTCTTTTTGAACCGCTGCAACGGCATGAAGAGCGACTGTTGTTTTACCAGAAGATTCTGGTCCGTAGATTTCAACGATACGTCCTTTAGGATATCCACCTGCACCAAGCGCAATATCAAGTGCAAGTGAGCCTGAACTTACTACTGACACTTTCTGGTTGGCTGCTTCGCCAAGACGCATAAGTGAACCTTTCCCAAAGTCTTTTTCAATCAGAGCAAGTGCATCTGCCAAAGCTTTGTCACGTTCAGCGCCATATTTTTTGGTAATATCATCAAAATTTGTTTTTTTCTTTGTTGCCAAATTTTATCTCCGTTATTCTTTATTTATTGTTTAATTATAGCATTTTTCAGGATTTTTTATAAGCCCCTATATTCTATCTATACGTTTTTTTATTAACTTTGTCACTGAGTTTTTTAAATTAATTTTTAAAAGCTGTCAGTAAAAATCAAGTCATTATTTTTGCTGACAGAATGGGCAAAAGTGGGTCCCCCGACCAGCCACTTTTATTTTTTGAATTTCATTGCCACAACGCACACATTTTTCCCCTGTTTTTCCATACACTCGTAATTCGTCCTGCATTTTTCCTGTTGAACCTAAAGCACTATAAGTTCTGATGCTTGAGCCGCCTAATTTAATTGCTTTTTGCAAAATTTCAATGATGGAATCATGTAAAAGATGAATAGAACTTTCTGTCAGTTGATTTGCCACTTTTTCTGGATGAATCTTTGCTAGCCAGAGCACTTCATCAACGTAAATATTTCCAAGTCCAGCCACTAATGTTTGTTCAAGTAGAAAAGGTTTAATTTTCTTTGTCGATTTCTGCAATTTTTCTCGGAAAATCTGTTCATCAAAAGTTTCATAAGTTGGCTCCGGACCAATGTTTTTCTTCAAAAAATATGGAAGGACTTGGTCAGTAAAAATCAATTCCCAAGTTCCAAATTTTCTTACGTCAGCATAAATTAATTGTTCGTCAGTAAATTTAAGGGCTAAATGGTCATGTTTTTCCATTGGAACATTGAGGCTTGCAAGTCGATATTTTCCTTCCATCCGCAGATGAGAAATCAAACGATCTTTCTCGCCAATTTCAAAAATTAAATATTTTCCGCGACGTGAAATGCCATGAATGGTTTTTCCTGTCAATTCTTTTTTCAATTGCTCAAAACCAGTTAAAACCATTCTTGGATAAGTGGCTTCTATAGATACAATTTTTTGTCCAACAATTCTTTTTTCAAGCTCTCTTCTCACTGTTTCAACTTCTGGTAACTCTGGCATTTTTCCCTCACATCAAAAAATTTACTAACAAGTCTGTCAGTAAATTTTAATTCATTTTTTACTGACAACTTTCTTTTGTATTCTTAATTAAATTTAAATATAAAAAAATCACTGACAATTTATCATTAGATAAGTTTCATCAGTGACTATTTTAACATTTCTCATTCATTTTTTTATGATAAAGATTTCAAAATTTATTTTCCAGAATCACCATAATTTGATAAGACGCGAGCTGATGGGTCAGTAACTTCTGCCCCAACCCAATCGCGATTTGGCATCCAAAAATCAAGAATCCAATCTTCATATCCTGGATAAAATTCTTCAAAAATCTCACGATACATCAATGATTCTTTGGTAAATGGTGTATGTTTTGGATACTTTTCACTGGCCTTTGCTAAGTCTTCATCAGAATATTTTTCGTCAGCAAATTCTTTTAAATAGTCAACCATTGAGTGACCAACAGCGTCAGAAAAAGCAGCTTTTTCTCTGAATAAAATCTCATCTGGCAATAGTTCAGTCCCTTCAAAAGCATGACGCAAGAGATATTTTCCTTTGCCATAAGTATTCAATTTTCTGCTGGGATTAATAGACATGACATAGGCCGCAAAATCCAAATCAGCAAAAGGAACACGCGCTTCAAGAGAATGAGCCGCTAAACAGCGGTCAGCCCGCAGGACGTCATACATATAAAGTTCATGCACTCGTTTTTGAGCTTCTTTTTGAAAGGCACCCGCTGATGGAGCAAAGTCAGTATATTTATAACCAAACATTTCATCAGAAACTTCACCAGTCATCAAAACTTTCAGTTCTGTATTCTCATGAATATATTTACAGATTAAATACATCCCAATAGAAGCCCGAATAGTTGTGATATCCCATGTTTCTAAGTGCCAAATCACTTCACGGACTGCTGAAAGTACATCTTCTTTTGTCATCAGAATTTCGGTATGGTCAGTTCGTAAGAAATCTGCCACTTCACGAGCATATTTCAAATCAATCGGATCGGTTTCCATTCCAATAGCAAAGGTTTTGATTGGACTTTCTAATTCCTTAGCTGCAATCGCACAAACCAATGATGAATCTAAACCACCTGACAAGAGATAGCCCATTGGAGCATCTGCATGAAGACGTTTTTTGACTGCACGTTCCAATTTGCGACGAATATGTCCTGAAATTTCAGCCAAAGGTTCTTCAACAATTGTTGAAACCTCAGCAATGTCATTAAAAACATGAAATTCACCATTGGCATAGTAGTAACCTGGAGGAAATGGCGTCACATCATTACATGTTGAAATTAGTGCTTTGGCTTCGGATGAAAACGAAATTTTGCCAGTTACTTTATTATAACCATAAAAAAGTGGACGAATCCCAAAGGGGTCACGAGCGGCAAAAATTTCAGCAGTGTTTTCATCAACCAAGACAAAAGCAAATTCAGCATCAAGCATTTTTACCATTGTTTCGATTCCAGTAGTTTCAAAAAGTGGTAAAAGAACCTCACAGTCAGAATCACCAGTAAATTTATAACCTTTTGTTTCCAAGAACTTACGGAGACTTAAAAAGTTATAGATTTCACCATTACACATAACTCTTTTGCCATTTAAACCAAAGGGTTGACGTCCCAAGTCTGATAAATCCATGATTGAAAGTCGGCAAAAACCAAAATCATTTCCCAAAGTATCACGAACATGCTGTTGGTCATCTGGTCCTCGATGCTCAATCAATTCCAAATTACTTTTAAACTCTTCTATCGTTAAATCAGATGTTTCCATAAATAAAAAACCGCACATAATTTCCCCCAATAATAATTATAATTTTCAATATTATATCACAATTGTCTGGAAATTTCATAATAAAACAAAAATAGCGACAATTCGCTATTTTCATTACATATAATCATCACGATTGTAGCCAAAGTCAGCTAAATCCATTTTTCGGTCGCGCCAGTCATTTTTGATTTTGACCCAAGTTTCAAGATAAACTTTATCCCCAAGCATAATTTCAATATCTCGACGAGCCATTTTCCCGATTTTACGAATCATATCGCCGCCTTTACCAAGAATAATCCCTTTTTGGCTCTTGCGTTCAACAATAATTGTTGCCATGATATGAATCTTTCCAGTTTCTTCATCTCGAGTCATTTGGTCAGTAGTGACTGCGATTGAATGTGGAACTTCTTCCCGAGTTAATAATAAGATTTTTTCACGAATCATTTCTGAAACAAGAAAACGCTCAGGATGGTCAGTGATTTGATCTTCTGGGAAATATTGAGGACCCTCGTCCAATTTTTCAGAGAGCGTATCAATTAATCTTTCTGTATTATTCCCTTGTTTAGCTGAGATTGGAACCACTTCAGAAAACTCCATTTGTGAAGTATAATCGGCTACAATTTCAAAAAGACGGTCAGGATGAATTTTATCAATTTTATTGACGACCAAAATGACAGGAACTTCTGCCTTTTTCAAGCGCTCAATAATCATATTTTCACCGGTTGAACGTGGTTCATCAGCCGCAACCATGAACAAAACGACATCACATTCACGTAAAGTCGAATAAGCAGATTGAACCATGAAATCGCCTAAAGCATTGTGTGGTTTGTGAATACCTGGCGTATCAATGAAAACAATTTGTTCATTTTCTGTAGTATAAATTCCTTGAATTTTATTTCTTGTTGTTTGAGGTTTATCTGACATGATGGCAATTTTTTGTCCCATCACGTGGTTCATAAATGTTGATTTTCCAACATTTGGACGACCTAAAATCGCCACAAATCCTGATTTAAATTTGTTATTTGTCATAGCGCTATTATAGCATAAAATCAGTTCTTTTTAAGTAAAATTCTAAAAAATGATTGTGAAAATTACTGACAGAATCATCAGTAAAGCTGACAAATTCTTTATTCGCCGATTTAAAGCTCATTAAGCAATCGCTTTAAACTGACGGAAAGCGACAGAGTTTTTAAAAATCATTTGTCATCTCCGTCAGCTTGTTAAATCCAATTATGTTCAGTGCAAATTTACTGACAGAATAATCTTGTATTCAAAAACTACTGACAGATTTATTGTTTAACTTTCAAACAATAAAATTACTGACAGCTGACAAAAGAAAAAATCATCAGCTAACTGATGATTCCTCTATTTACCGAAATTTCTTGATTATTTTTATTTGTCACCACGGCTACGCATTACGAAGCCAGCTGATTTTTCAGTTCCTGTGGTACGTTTACGAGGAGTTTTTTCTCCTTGTTTACGATCGTCAAAACGACGGTCATCACGTTTTCCACGGTAACCGCCACGGTTATCATCACGGTCTTTCCAGTTGCGTTTACGATCTCCACCGCGTTCGCCATCTTTACCATCACGATTTCCACGGTAACCGCCACGGTTGCCATCACGGTCGCCATTTCCACGACCTTTATAGCGTCCGCCGCCACCTTTACCTTTTTTCTTGAAGCCTTTTCCTTCACCATTATATGGCAATGGACGTTCAGCTGTAATCTTAACTTCTTCTTGATTATCAGGGTCTTTTACGCGACCTTGAAGAAGTAAAGCAACCAATTCTTTAGCATCAAATTTTTCAAGTAGGCTAGCTGCTTGTTTGTCAAATTTAGCCAATTTTGCTTTAGCTGAATCATCAGACAAATCACGAAGGACATCATCCATAGCTACTGAGAGTGACGCTTGGTAAGCTTCTTCTTTTGTAGGTGGTTTCAAGCCTTTCATTGGCTTTTTAGTCATATTTTCAATGGCACGAAGATAACCCATTTCATTGTATGAAACAAATGTTACTGAACGTCCTGATTTACCAGCACGGCCGGTACGACCGATACGGTGAACATAGCTTTCTTGGTCTTGAGTAATGTCGTAGTTATAAACGTGAGTAACTCCTGACACGTCGAGTCCACGAGCAGCAACGTCAGTTGCAACCAAAACGTCAATATGTCCTGCTTTGAAATCACGCAAAACAGCCAAACGTTTATTTTGGTCCAAATCTCCGTGCATTCCTTCAGCACGGTAACCGCGCAATTTAAGACCACGAATCAATTCATCAACACGACGTTTTGTACGACCAAAAACAATTGCAAGTTCTGGACGTTCAACATCAAGCAAACGAGTCAAAACATCAAATTTTTCAAATTCTTTTGTTTTTACAAAATATTGATCAATACGGTCAGCAGTCATTTCTTTGGCTGCAATTTTGATGTGTTCAGGATTCTTCATGAATTTCACACCAATTTTTTTGATGTCATTTGGCATTGTTGCTGAGAAAAGCAATGTTTGACGAGCTTCTGGTGTTTTTTCAATGATGAAATGAATGTCTTCCAAGAATCCCATATTCAACATTTCATCAGCTTCATCAAGAATCAAAGTTTCAAGTTGATCCAATTTAATTGCTTTACGTTTAATCAAGTCAACCAAACGTCCTGGTGTTCCCACAACAATATGTGCACCAGCTTTAAGGCCTTTAATTTGTTTTTCAATACTTGAACCACCAAAAACAGTCCGAACTTTAAGCCCTTTTGATTTACCAAAACGGAAAAGTTCTTCTTGTCCTTGAACCGCAAGTTCGCGGGTTGGAGCAATAACGAGTGCTTGAATAGCTGGATTAGAAGCATCAATTTTTTCAATTGTTGGAAGACCAAATGCTGCTGTTTTACCAGTTCCTGTTTGCGCTTGACCTAGAACGTCACGCCCTTCAAGTGCAAGTTTAATTGTTTGTTCTTGGATCGGTGTTGGTTGTTCATAACCAATCTCTGTAAGTGTATTTACGATTCCTTCTGACAGGCCGAGTTCACTAAATTTCATTTTTTACCTATATTTCTACTGCGTGTTCCCACGCCAAACTTTTTATTACAGGGTACGAAACCCTTGCTACAGGCGAAATTTATGTGACTCGCCTGACGTAACTTATCTATTATAGCATAATTTTTTGACTGAAAATGCTTACGCCCTTTACTTTTTTAAAATATTTTCATAAAAAATATACTGACAAAGCTGTCAGTAAATTTTTATGATATTTTTTAAAGAATATAAGCTTTTCTACTATATAAAATATCTGTCAGTAATTTTATACTGAAAATTGTTCCATTAATTCAACATCTGGATATTTATCTTTAAACCAACGCATGGCAAATTCATTTTCAAACAAGAATAAAGGATGGTCAAAACGATCTCGTGCCAAAATATTACGTGAACTAGACATTTTTTCATCTAAATCTTCTTCTTTAATCCAACGAACCGTTTTTGTCCCCATGGGTGTCATGATTGTTTCAGAATTATATTCACGCTCCATCCGGTCTTTAAAGACTTCAAATTGAAGTTGCCCAACCGCACCAAGCATAATATCACCAGTTGTATAAGATTTGTAGAGCTGAATAGCTCCTTCTTGTACCAATTGGTCAATTCCTTTTTGGAAAGATTTTTGTTTCATCACATTTTTCGCTTGGACACGCATAAAGAGCTCAGGGGTAAATGTTGGCAATGGTTCAAAAGATTTTTTCAATTTACCTGTGGTTAATGTATCCCCAACCTGATAAGTTCCAGTATCATAAACCCCAATAATATCACCAGCTACAGCATTCTCAACATTTTCTCGCGATTCAGCCATAAATTGTGTGACATTTGAGAGTTTCACTTTCTTACCCGTCCGAACAAGATTAACATCCATTCCTCGTTCAAATTCACCAGATACAATCCGAACAAAAGCAATTCGGTCACGGTGACGTGGGTCCATATTTGCTTGAATTTTGAAAATGAAACCAGAAAAATCAGGATTTAAAGGTTCAATTTCTTCTTCGTCCACCGTTTTGTGTGAATGAGGCTCTGGTGCATATTCTAAAAATGTTTCAAGGAAAGTTTCTACCCCAAAACTAGTTAAAGCCGAACCAAAGAAAACTGGTGTCAATTGCCCTGCAACAACTTCTTCCTCAGAAAATTGATTCCCTGCATCCAAAAGTAATTCAGCATCTTCTAAAGCTTGAGTAAAGAATGGATTTTTTGTCAAAGGATGACTAGCCGGCACTTCCCCATTTTCATCAAATTCAACAAAACGTTTGCCATCCTCAGGTTGATAAACTTCCACACGACCATGCGTAAAATCATAAAGACCTTGGAAATTTTTCCCCATTCCGATTGGCCAATTCATTGGTACACTAGCAATTCCAAGAATTTCTTCCAATTCAGAAAGTAAATCAAGCGGTTCACGTCCATCACGGTCAAGTTTATTAATGAAAGTGAAAACCGGAATCCCTCTGCGTTTTACAACTTGGAAAAGTTTTTTCGTTTGTGCTTCAATCCCTTTAGCACTGTCAATAACCATGACCGCAGCATCAACTGCCATCAATGTTCGGTAAGTATCTTCTGAGAAATCTTCGTGCCCAGGCGTGTCCAAAATATTAACACGTTTGCCTGCATAATCAAACTGCATAACAGAACTTGTTACAGAAATTCCACGTTCTTTTTCAATATCCATCCAGTCTGACTTAGCAAAATTACCAGTTTTACGAGCTTTTACAGTCCCCGCTTCCCGAATGGCTCCACCAAATTTCAACAATTGTTCAGTAATCGTCGTTTTACCAGCATCCGGGTGACTGATGATGGCAAAAGTCCGGCGTTTTTTTATTTCTTCTTGTAAAGTCATTTATACTCTCTTTTTCTTTAATTATTCATTTATATTTTTAATTTATTTTACATTGGTTAAGCCTCAAAAAAATAGTTCTTTTAATTATATCAAAATTTGCCCTGATTTTATAGTTGATTTTTATAAATCTTACCAACAAACTAAAGACTTAAAAAATTAATTTGATTGGTAATTAACCAAAAGAAAAAACAATCAGCAAAACTAATTGTTTTATCATTAAATTTTTTATTTATATAGTAGCGTTTTTCTTGTAAATTTCTGCCTCTGCTTCTGTTGAGAAAACAAAATGTCCTGGGGTAATTTCCCGCATTTCACGTTCTTGTCCATCCAATTCAGCCGTTGGGTCATAAACAATTGGAGTACGTTCCCGCTCAGAAATAGGGTCTGGTGACGGAATTGAGCTCAGCAAACTCTTAGTATAAGGATGAATTGGATGATTGTAAACTTGGTCAGAAGTTCCAACTTCCAAAATTTTCCCCCAGTGCATGACACCAATTCGGTCAGAAATATATTTAACCATTGACAAATCATGAGCGATAAACAAGTAAGTCAAGTTTTCTTTTGCTTGAATATCTCTCATCAAGTTAACAACCTGAGCTTGAATTGAAACATCAAGTGCTGAGATAGGCTCATCAGCTACGACAAATTTAGGTTTTACGGCAAGTGCACGTGCAATCCCAATCCGTTGACGCTGTCCACCAGAAAACTCATGCGGATAACGTGTCAAATGGTCATCATTCAATCCAACCAAACGTAAGAGTTCCAATACACGAGCATCACGTTCAGCCTTTGTTTTTACTAAACCATTGGCATCAAGTCCTTCAGCAACGATATCTTTAACGCGCATCCGTCCATTCAATGAAGCTTGTGGATCTTGGAAAATCATTTGTGCTTCTGAACGATACTCGCGCAACTCTGAACCTTTTAAATTACGAACATCTTTACCTTCAAAGAGAATTTCTCCACCAGTAATGAAATTATCATAAAGTTTAAGAATTGCTCGACCAATCGTCGTTTTACCAGAACCAGATTCTCCAACGAGACCAAATGTTTCTCCTTCATAAATATCTAAAGAAACATTATTAATTGCCTTATTAGCCCCTTTCTTTCCTTTATTAAAAGTCAAATCAAGGTTTTTTATTTCAATTACTTTTTTAGGTTCTGTCATTATTTATCCCCTTTCAATTCTTCCCAGCGTTTCCAGCGTGCCAAGATATTATCGGAAGGCGTTACTTTTGGTGCTCGTGGGTCTAAAAGCCAAGTTTTGGCAAAATGTGTTGGAGATACTTCAAAGTATGGAGGTTCTTCTTCAAAATCAATTGCCAAGGCAAATTTATTACGTGCTGCAAAGGCATCCCCTTTTGGTGGATTCAATAAATCAGGTGGAGTTCCTGGAATTGAAACCAATCGGTCCACACTTGAATCAACCGTTGGCATTGAATCTAAGAGTCCCCAAGTATATGGATGTTGTGGGTTATAGAAAATTTCTTCAACTGTTCCGTATTCAACAATTTCACCCGCATACATTACCGCCACTTTATGTGCAAAACCAGCAACAACTCCCAAGTCATGGGTAATGAAGACAATTGATGAATTAATTCTTTCTTGCAATTCAGCCATCATATGCATAATTTGTGCTTGAATTGTAACGTCAAGCGCAGTTGTTGGTTCATCTGCAATCAAGATTTCAGGGTCAGCAGCCAAGGCAATCGCGATAACTGCACGTTGACGCATCCCGCCTGACCATTGGTGTGGATAATCATTAATATGCACTTCGGCATCAGGAATTCCGACTTGTTGCATCAATTCGAGGGCCCGTTTCATGGCATCGGCCTTGCTCATTCCTTTGTTGTGTTTCAACAAAGGTTCAGCAATTTGTTTTCCAATACGCATTGTTGGGTCAAGAGAAGTCATTGGGTCTTGGAAAATCATTGAAATTTCATTTCCACGAATTTTTTGCCACTCTTCTTCTTTTAAATCAAGAAGGTTACGCCCTTTAAATAATAATTCACCTTGTGGTATTACCGCATTTTTCGCATTCAAGCCCATCAAAGTTTTTGTTGTTACTGATTTACCAGAGCCAGACTCACCAACAATCGCTAGGGTCTGCCCTTTTTCTAAATCAAAAGATACATCACGAATCGCTTTAACATCTCCAGCATAGGTGTGGAAATTGACATGCAAATTTTTAACTTCTAATACTTTTTCTTCTGCCATTTCTAATCCTCACTTGCTCTAGGGTCAAATGCATCACGCAAACCATCTCCAAAGAAGATAAATGTGAGTGAAAGCACAGACAATACTACTGCTGGAATAATCAATTGGAATGGATAGAATTGCAAGCTTGCAATCCCATCATTAATCAAAGTCCCCAAAGAAGACGTTGGCGGTTTAACCCCTAGGTTAATCGCTGATAAAACAGCCTCATACATAATCATACTTGGAATATCAAACATGATTTGGACAACAATAACCCCTGAAACGTTTGGCAACAAATGTTTTACTGCAATTTTCCAAGTAGATTGTCCTAAAGTTTTTGAGGCCAAGACGAAGTCACGCTCCTTATAGGAGAGAACCATGTTCCGTACCTGCCTGGCCATCCCGGTCCATGCAAATAGACCAATCGCAATAATAATTGATGAAATTCCTTGTCCCAAAAGTAGAGCAAGCATTGTTACTACAACTAAGTTAGGTACAGATTGGATGATTTCAATAATCCGTTGCATGACCATATCGACTTTTCCGCCCATCCAGCCGGAAATAATCCCATAGGTCACCCCGATTACTAAGTCAATCAAGGCGGCAGCAAGGGCAATAATCAATGAAATACGCAAACCAACAATTGTTCGTTTAGCTAATGAACGACCATATTTATCAGTCCCGAAGACATATTTGTCTTTGCTTGGAACATCTTGTGATTTATAGACATCTGTTCTTTCAGTAGAACCCGGTGCTTTAAATTCACCATTCCAAAATGGTAAATTACCTGATAGTTTTGGCGGAAGATTTCCATAAACTTGTGATTTATTTGGATCAAAGTAATTTGCCTTTGATTGTGGTACAACAAATGCTGAGATTACTGAGAAAACCAATGTAATCGCAATAATCCACATGGCAACCAAAGCTACTTTATTTTTCTTAAAACGACGCCAAGCATCTTGGAAAAAACTCAAGGCAGGTTTCGCAATTTTTTCTGTTGAATCTGAACCCTTTGAACCAACAAGGGTGAAGTCTTTATTTAAATTTTCCATTTCGACAAACCCTTTCTAGAGACGAACTCGTGGATCAACAATTGCAGTCAGAATATCTGTAACTAAGATAAATAGCATCAAGATTACTGCATAGACAATTGTTGTTGCCATAATAACTGGGAAGTCTTTGGCTGGAATTGAATCAACAAATTGTGAACCAATCCCGGGGATTGAAAAGATTTTTTCAATCAAGACCGAACCTGTCAAAAGATTGGCAGCCATTGGCCCAATCAAAGTCAGCATTGGAATCAATGAATTACGCAATGCATGTTTATTGACCACTTCTTTTTCAGAAAGTCCTTTAGCACGAGCTAACAAGATGTAGTCAGAAGATAAAGACTCAATCATTTCAGAACGAACAAAACGAGTTACCACAGCCATTGGAGCAAAAGAAAGAGCGATTGTTGGCATAATTGTTTGTGAGAAGGTTCCCCAACCAGAAATTGGGAAAAGATTCAAATTAAATCCTAAGTAAAGAAGGATTAAGGTACCAATTACGAATGAAGGAACTGAAATCCCAAGGACTGAAACAAAACCGAAAATTCCATCAAGGATGCCATTTTTACGACGAGCGGAAGCTTTTCCCATAAAGGCTCCAAGAATTGTCCCAAGAATAAGCGCTTGAACTCCAAGTTGCATTGAAACTGGTAAACGTTGAGCGATCATTGTAATAACAGGTTGGTTTGTATAAACAAATGATGTTCCAAAATTACCTGTGAACATGTGTCCTACATAGATAAAGTATTGTTGCCAAAGCGGTTTATCCAAACCATAGGCATGTTTTAAAATTTCCAGTTGATCTGGCGTTAGTTTGGGATTTGAGAAAGGTGTTCCGGGCATGACTTGCATCATAAAGAAAGTCAATGTCACAATCAGGAACAAAGTCAGAAGCAAAAGCCCCAAACGTTTAAGAATATATTTAATCATAAAAAATTTCCTAATCTAAGCAAAAGATAGGGTTGGCAATCTGCCAATCCTAACTTTCTTGCTCTAAAACTCTATTATTATTTGAGGTAAGCTGTTTTGAAGTCATACATTAAACCAGTTGAACCAAAGCGTACATCCTTAAGGTTAGGATTACGGAGGACTGGAGTTGTACGGAAGTACAGCGGATTGAGATTTGATTCTGTATAAAGTGCTTCTTCAGCCGCTTTATAGTCTGCATAGTGCTTTTCAGGATCAAGCGCATCTGTTACTTCAGCTGCTTTAATGGCTTTATCATAAGTAACGTTATTGATTTTACCATTATTATTTGGTCCATCTTTTACAAATAAATCAAGGAAAGTTGACGGTTCAGCATAGTCACCACCCCAAAGTGAGATAACCATATCAAAGTTACCAGTAGTAGAGTCATTCAAACGTTGTTTAAATGGTACTGATTTGATATTCAAAGTCAAACCTGGAAGTTGTTTTTCCCATGCTTGTTTAAGGAAAGTTGCTGAGTCTTTAGAAGCTGATGTATCATCAGTTGTTAAAGTCAAAGTAAGTTTAGTTTCGCCAATTTCGCTCAATCCTTTAGCCCAAGCTGCTTTAGCTGCTGTGGCATCGTATTTATATGGTTGTGCTGCATACTTAGCAAAGTCTTCACCAGTATTTGTTTTAGCCATACCCGCTGGTGTTAAGCCTGTCGCAGGATTCGAAGCAGGCGTTACTGTATCAACATATTGTTGGCGGTCAGTAGCAAGGTTGAAGGCTTCACGAATGTTCTTGTTAGCAAGAGCTTTATTTTTCCCAGATTGATTATATTGAATGTAAGCTGTTGTTGCTTCATCCAAAGATACGACATCTTTATTATTTTTATTTGCTTTGAAAAGGTCTGGGTCACCAATACTTGCTTGGACAATCTTACCTTGTTTATAAAGGTTAAATGAAGTTTTAGGGTCTTGAACCACTTGGAAGTCGATTTCTTTAGTTTTAACTGCACTCTTATCCCAATAATCATCATTCTTCACGATTGAGAATGTTTGGTTTGAACCGTTCCAACCTTTTGATTTTTCAAATTTATATGGTCCTGAGTAAACCATTTTTTCTGAAGATGTTCCGTATTGTTTCCCGTATTTTTCAACTACTTTTTGGTTGAGTGGGTAATAAACAGAGTTAGCTGTCAAGAATTCAAAGTATGGTGTTGGTTGTGCAAGGGTAACAACAAATGTTTTGTCATCAGTTGCTTTAACACCAAGTGTTGATTTATCAGCTTTACCACCATTAATCTCGTTGGCGTTTTTAACTGGGCCAAGGAGGTATCCGTATTCTGAAGCAGTCGCTGGATCAACCGCACGTTGCCAAGAATAAACGAAGTCTTTAGCTGTCAAAGCATCACCGTTTGACCATTTCAAGCCATCACGAAGATGGAAAGTATATGTCAAGCCATCTTTTGATACATCAACTGATTTTGCCAATTCTGGCTGTGCTTTACCATCTTTGTCCACACGTGTCAAACCAGCATTGGTATTACCAATAATGATATTTGAATATGTATCTGTCGCGAGTGATGAATCCAATGTTTGAATAGGTGATGTCAAATTCCATTGAATGTCTTTTGATGATGACGATGAGCTAGAACCGCTATTGCCGCATGCTGCAAGCAAAGCTGCCGAACCAAGTGCAACTGTACCTAAGGTAACTTTTTTCCAAGTCTTCATGTAATTTCCCTCTTTCATGAATTGTGTCTGACTTCGCAATTTTTATTATTGTCAGAAAATTTATTATATTGGTATTATACTTAATTCAACCTGAATTGTAAAGTATAATGGTTATGTTTTCTGAAAATTAACATTTAATTTTTAAATAGCGGAAAATTTTCACAAACTTTTGAAAAAGATTTTTTTACTACACTTTTATTTAAAACCCTTTCATTTAATTGGGCTCTGACTGGTTCGTGTTTTATTTTTGCAGAAAGAATATTCAATAGAAAAGATAAATTTTCAGAAAATTTATCTTTTTGTATTTTTTATTTAACATAAGCCGATTTTAGGTCGTAAGCTAAACCGGTTGAATGAAATTCTAGGCCTGTAATTTTAGGATTCATTAAAGCTGGATTGGCTTGGAAATCAACTGGATTGATGTATGACCCTTGATAGAGGGCTGCTTCTGCCGCTTTGTAATGTTCATCTACTTTGGCTGGTTCAAGAACGTCTGGCGTTGTTGTTGCTGCTTTAAAGGCATCATCATAAGTTTTACTAGAAAATTTACCGTCATTATATGATTGGCCTGTCGTAAAGAGTTGCAAGAAAGTTGAAGGTTCAGCGTAATCTCCACCCCAACCTGAGAGAACCATATCAAAATTTCCATTTTGAGCGTCATTCAATCTTTGTTTGAATGGAACAAGTTTTAAATTGACAGTCAAGCCTGGTAGATTTTGTTGATAGGCTGTTTGTAAAAAGTTGGCTGTTGCTTCTGACGGTGCTAAATCTCCAGCAGCTTCAAGGCTAAGGGTGAGCTTGGTTAAACCAAGCTCTTTTAATCCTTTTTCCCAGAGGTCTTTTGCTTTTGTCGGGTCATAGCGATAATCTTGTTTTGCATAAGTTGCAAAATCTTCTCCTGTTGAGGTCTTGCTCATTCCCACTGGTGTAAAGCTTGTCGCAACGGTCGAACCTGGTAGGGCTGTTTTGACGACTCCTGCTCTGTTAGTTGCCAAATTTAAGGCTTCACGAATATTTTGATTAGCTAGTGCTTTTTGGGCGTCTGGACTTGAGGCATTTTTACCAGATTGATTGTATTCAATATAATCTGTCCGTGCTTGTTTAAAGACAGTATAACCTTTCGTCTTTTTATTGGCATTAATCAAATCAGTTGTTGAAAGGAGTGTAAAATCAAGTTTCCCTTGTTTATAAAGCTGTGCTCCTGTATTTGCATTTGAAATGACCTGGAAATCAATTTGTTTAGATTTGACTGCCGACTTATCATAGTAGTTTGGATTGGCATAAATTGAAAAAGTTTTATTGGTTCCTGTCCAACCTTTATCTGATTTGAACATGAATGGTCCATTATAAACGGTTTTATCTGAGGACGTTCCATATTGTTTGCCATATTTATCAACAACTTTTTGGTCAAGAGGGTAATAAACAGGTTCTGACAAGAGAAATTTAAAATATGGTGTTGGTTGTGCCAATGTGACTGTAAATTCTGTATCTGACTCGGCTTTAATTCCTAGACTATCGAGTGATGATTTACCAGAAATAATATCATTAGCCCCAGAAACTGCCCCCATCAAATAGGCATATTCTGAACCAGTTTTAGGGTCCACTGCTCTTTTCCATGAATAAACAAAATCTTTAGCAGTCAACTTGTCACCGTTTGACCATTTCAAATTATCTCTAAGAGTAACCGTGTAGGTCAAGCCGTCTTTTGAAACGTCAATTGATTTTGCAAGTGCTAAGGCAGCATTTCCTTTAGAGTCAACGCGTGTCAATCCTTCTTCCACATTTCCAGCAACATCATAAGAATACTGGTCAGTTAAAATTGTAGTATCAAGTGATGCCACATCTGTGGGAATTGAAAATTTGATGTTTTTTTGCTCACTTGTTTTTGTGCCACAGGCCACTAAAATAATTCCTGACAGGGCAATAAGGCTGGTGAGTCCAATAATTTTTCCTTGTTTCATCTGCTTTCTCCAAATCGTAAAGATACTATTGAATTTTCATATTATTCTGAAAATTAAATGTGGACTTATTATACTTTTTCAAAAATACATTGTCAAGAATATTGTTGTATTTTTCTGATAATTTAATGAAAATAAAAAAATACTAACTTTCTGTCAGTATTTTTTATCATTATAATTTTTCAACAACCTCTGAAAGTTTCATGCTATTTGAACCTTTGAATAATACTTGGTCAGTTGGTTTCAAATCTGCTGACAGACTTTCTGTCAGTAAATCTAAATCTGTAAAATAGCTGACCGCTTTGTCAGTCGAAATTTCTGCCAAGTTTTTCATCATTTCACCATAAAGATAGACTTTATCAATTTTATTGAAATCAATAGATTTCAATATATCTTTATGGAGTTGGGCTGCACTGGGTCCAAGTTCTAACATATCAGCAAGAACTGCAATCTTTCGACCATTCTCATTTTTAGGAATGGCTTGGAAAGTTTCCAAAATCAAACGCATTGCTGTCGGATTGGCATTATAAACATCACTCAAAAGGTCTGCACCATTTTTTGCTTTTTTCCACTCTGTCCGATTTCTGGTCAGCTCTACTTCTTTCAAAGCTTTTTTAATTTCGGCTTCTGAAAGTCCATAATGTAAGCCAACATAAGCAGCTAACATAGCATTCGTCGCGTTATATTTACCAGGAACTGGAATAGTAATTGATTCATCTAAAAAATTAGTTTCAAAAGTTAATTTTTCTTTGTGTTCGACTAATTTTGTAATAAATAAATCTTCACCGGGCAAACCAAAGCGAATAATTTTTTGATTGTCTGGGATAAAAGCATTAATAATTGGGTCAGCAGGGGCAATAAGCTCACCATGCAAACCAGCCGTAATCCCCATTTTCCCTTTAGCAATATTTTCGCGACTTCCCATATGTTCAAGATGTGCTTCACCAATTAAGGTAATGACAGCAAGTTCAGGCTTAGCAAGTTCTGATAAAAAATCAATATCACCAGGGTGATCCATTCCCATTTCCAAAACTAATTTTTCAGTATCGTCCGGCATATGTAAAATGGTGTAGGGTAAGCCGATTTCATTATTGTGATTTCCTTGTGTTTTGTATGTTTTAAATTTCTTAGACAAAACAGCAGCAATCATGTCTTTGGTTGTTGTTTTTCCATTTGAACCTGTCACCGCAATAACTGGAACTTTTGTCTTTTCAAGATAATATTTTGCTAATTTTTGGAAAGCAAGCAGATTATCGTCAACCAAGAGATGAGCTTGTTCGACTTCTTTTTCTGAAAAGCTGATTATTGCTCCATTATCAAAAGCGATTTCGATGAAATCATGACCATCTCGTGCCCCCTTAAGTGGCAAAAAGATATCCCCTTTTTCAATCAAACGGCTGTCAAATTCAATTTTATTGACTGACAAATCTGCCAGTTGCGACCAATCATTTTTTGCGCCAACGACTTGGGCGATTTCGTGAATTGTGAGTTTCATAGTGACTCCATTATAACACTTTTTACTGACAAAAAAATCTGTCAGCAATCGATTTACTGACAGATTTGTATTTTTTATAAAAGATGATTTTCACGTGTTTCAAAAGTTTCTTTAGCTAAATCAACTAACTTTTCAATTAAATCAGAATAAGATAAGCCCATATTTTCCCAAAGCAATGGATACATTGACCATTGTGTGAATCCTGGAATGGCATTAATTTCGTTGAGATAAACATTTCCATCCTTAGTCACAAAGAAATCGCAACGTGACAAGCCCGTCCCATTGACTGCTTTGTACGCTTTTATAGCATATTCTTGCATTTTTTGAGCTAAATCAGCAGGAACTTTTGCTGGAATGTCCATTTGAATTTTATTATCAATATATTTTGAGTTGTAATCATAAAACTCAACATCTTTCACAACTTCACCTGGAAGCGTTGCAGAAACGTCACTATTATTTCCCAAAACAGCACATTCGATTTCACGCGCATCCACCCCTTGTTCAATGACAACACGGTTATCATATTTATAGGCTTCGCTTAGCGCAGGTTGAAGGTCTGCTAAATCATCAACTTTTGAAATTCCAACACTAGAACCCATATTAGCAGGTTTAACAAAAACTGGAAATTCTAATTTTTCGACTACTTCTTGAGCAATTTCTCCTTGATTTTCATCAGCAAAAGCCGCAACATAAGGAACTTGGGGTACACCAACCGCTTCAAAAACGTGTTTTGCCAATAATTTATCCATTGTGCTTGACGCAGATAAAATATTTGGACCAACATATGCCAAACGTAAAATTTCTAAAAATCCTTGAATCGAGCCATCTTCACCCATTGGTCCATGTAAAACTGGGAATACAACGGCATCTTTTTCGTAAATTGCTGCTGGTGAAATCTTTGGATAAGATTCTGCCAAATCATTTGTCAGTAGTTTTTCTTCTTCAGCAGGTTTGTCAGTAAATTCTTGCGTTTTTATGAATTCACCACCCTTAGTGATAAAGTAAGTTTTTACAACAAAACGAGAATAATTAACAGCTCTCATCACCGATTCTGCTGATAAAACTGATACTTCTCGCTCAGCAGAACGACCACCATACAACAAAATTAATGTTTCTTTTGACATATTTCTTCCTTTTTTACTGACAGCTTTGTCAGACACTTCTTTTTACTGACAGCATGCGATATTTTTACAATACAATTCTGTCAGTAATTGTCTTTTTTATTTTACCACAGAAAAAATCAAATTTCCAACCGATTCTCTACCGCTTTTGATAAAGTAATTTCATCTGCGTATTCTATATCAGACCCTACAGCTAATCCACGAGCCAAGCGAGTCACTTTAATTCCTGCAGGCTTAATCATTCGAGCCAGATACATGGCGGTTGCTTCTCCGTCAGAAGTGGCATTAGTTGCGATGATCACTTCTTTAACCTCTGAATCCATTAATCTTGTAATCAATGTTTTAACATTAATTTCATCAGGAGAAATCCCATTCATTGGACTAATCGTACCATGCAAAACATGATAAAGTCCTCGATATTCCCGAATTTTTTCCATAGCAAGAACATCTTTAGATTCTTCAACGACCAATATAGTTGTTCGATCACGCGTTGGGTCGGTACAAATGGCGCAAGGATCACTTTCTGTTAAATTCCCACAAATCGAGCAAAAACTCAAATCCCGTTTTGCTGACAGAAGATTTTTTGCAAATTCATTGACATCTTGATCTTCCATGCCAATCGTATAAAAAGCCAATCGAGTCGCTGTTTTTTGACCAATCCCTGGTAATTTTGAAAACGACTCAATCAGGCGAGCAATAGGTTCAGGATAATACATATTTCACCAATTCTTCACTTGTAAATATTTTATTCAATTTATTAATTTTACTATAAAAGACTGAAAATGAAAAGGAAAGGTGATAGAATTCTCAATCACTTATAAATAAAAAGCCTCTCCTATCAGAGAGAACTTTTTTTAATTTTTACGAAAAGCCTCATTTGAATAATACAAATCAGTAATTCCCGTTACAATACTTTGGTTTGCTTTTGTTCCACTTGAAGCATTACTTTCAGTATTATCTGGAAGTACAACCGCAATAGCAATTTCTGGGTTGTCAGAAGGAGCAAAGGCCACTGCATTATTAGCTGTTACAATAACTTGACTACCATCTGCCAATACTTTTGTACTTTCGGAAGTCCCTGTTTTACCAGAGATAGAAACCTTTGATGAATCCATTGAACGACCAGTAGTCAATCCACCAGCCCCATGAACAACAGCATACATCCCCTGATGAAGAACATCCATATTATCGGGAGTGATATTTACCTTATCCATGATTTTAGGAGTAATATTTTTGATAAGCGTGCCAGGCTGTCCGTCAGTTCCACCTTCATAAATTCCTTGAACAATATGTGGTGACAAACGAGTTCCGTTATTTCCTAAAGTTGCCGCATAAACCGCCAACTGAAGCGGCGTATAATTATCATACTGACCAAATGATTCATACAATACATTGACCCCAGAAGCCGCTTCAGATTTAGCTGAAGGGAGATATCCCGTTGATTCTCCAGGTATATCAAAACCAGTTGATGCCCCTAAACCATAAGAAGCAAAAGCCTTACGAAACTGCTCATAAACTTTTACTCGGTTGGTATCATCCAAAAATTGATTAGCTGCCGTATAAGGAGCACCTAACATTCTCATTGCCAATTGCATCATGTAAGTATTTGATGAATATTGCAAAGCTTCAACAGCTGTTAAAGCCATTGGTGAAGCGTCTCCCCACCAGTCATTGATAGGATTAGAATCTTTAAATTGAATAGACTGTGCCGTTAAAGTGTCATTTCCAGAAATTACACCAGCATTCCAAGCAGCAGTCAATGTTCCCATTTTGACAACAGACCCCGGTGTGAAGACACTTTGGAAAGTCCCTAAAGTATTTTCCGTAATTGTTCCTGTATTAGGATCTCGTTGATAGCCAGATAAAGCTAAGACTGCCCCTGTTTTAACATTTAACACAACAGCATAAGCCCCTCTATTATACTGACCATAGCCTTGGGCAATCAGTTGATCTAATTGTGTTTTAACGATATTATTAACCCCGTTTTGGAAATCTAGGTTAATAGTTAATTTTAAATCATCCCCACGTTTTCCTTTTTGGATTGTTTTTGTTCCAGAAACATCACCATTTTTGTCAAATTTAACCTTACTGATATTATGTGTTCCTTGAAGTTCACTTTCGTATCCCTTTTCAAGAAGCCCAGTTCCCACACGGTCATTACGTTGATAACCTTTTTTAAGATAGGCATCCAAATCCTCTGCTGGAATTCCTGATTTTTGTGAAGTAATAGTTCCCATAAGTGGTGTCAAAGAATTTTGAGCATATGAACGGTCCCAAGAAGTTCCAATTGTAATTCCTGGTAAATCGCCTTCTTGTTCGGCAATTGTCGCTTGTTGCTCTGCTGTAATATTTCCAGTAGCAATTTTAGTAGTGTTAAAAGTAGTAGTACTATTCATTTCTTTGAATAATTTTGCGGCAAAAGTTTGTTCTGCCGTAAAATTCAAGTCACTATCTTTAACTTTACTTAATTCGACATCATAAATTTGTGAACCACTTAAATCATTACCATGTTTATCTTTCTTTTCCTTTTCAGATAAACTATTAGCTATTTTTTCTAGATTTTTAGAATTAGCCAAGAAATAGTCTTTTTTATCACGCGTTGTCAAATCAGCAACATCAATGTTATTAGATAAAATAGTTGCTAACTTATTGGCTACCTGATACATTTCATCAGCAGTAGCATTTTGACTTCTTGTAAATTCAACAGCCTGAACCGCAACTGTAGATGCCAAAGCTTTTCCTGTTGCATCATAAATATTTCCGCGAGGCGCACCTTCAATAATTTGAACATCTCCACCTGCACTAATTGATTTTTCGGCATAGAAATGTGAATTCAATACCTGCATATTGAAGAGCTTTCCAATTAAAATCATAAACAAAACAAAGATAACAAAAAACAAGAGATTCACTCGTTTTGGAATTAATTTAGTTGGATCTTTTAAAATTTTTACTTCTTTATGTGATTTTTTAGACTTATCGGATTGCTTGCGCTTATCATTTTTTCTTTTATTATCTGACATTTCGACTCCAAGAATGAGTTTTATAAATAGTTTTTACATTCAAAATTTGTACTTAAACATTTTACCACATTTATGAAAACTTTTCCTTACAATTTTGATTCCTATCAATTTAATCAAATAAAAAAAGAAAACTCAAATAC
Organism: Lactococcus sp. S64; assembly: GCF_016516525.1. Lineage (NCBI taxonomy): Bacteria > Bacillati > Bacillota > Bacilli > Lactobacillales > Streptococcaceae > Lactococcus > Lactococcus sp. S64. Next base: position 145,152 of record NZ_JACVUQ010000004.1, read on the forward strand.
GTTTTCTTTTTTGTCATCTAAAATTTTAGTTTCTTATTAAATAATCAAAAGCACCTAGAGAAGCGGTCGCCCCAGTCCCCATTGAAATAATAATTTGCTTATAAACACTATCCGTACAATCTCCCGCTGCAAAAACACCAGGAAGATTTGTCGCTCCAACTTTATCAGTCAAAATTTCTCCACGCGCGGATAAGTCAATTGTTCCCTCCAACCACTGAGTATTCGGAACTAAACCAATTAATACAAAGACACCAGCAAGTTCCAAATGAACAGTTTCTTTAGAGCCGCGAACTTGATAATTCAAACCTCTAACCTTGTCATCTCCTAAAATCTCTTTTGTTTCTACATTGGTGAGGACAGTAACATTATTTAGGGTCGCAAGTTTTTCTTGTAAAATTTTGTCTGCTTTAAGTTCAGGTAAAAATTCAAGAACAGTAACATGTCTAACCAAACCAGCTAAATCAATAGCTGCTTCGATTCCTGAATTTCCGCCACCGATAACCGCTACATCTTTTCCTGCAAACAAAGGACCATCACAATGTGGACAGTAAGCGACTCCTTTGGTTTTAAATTCTTGCTCTCCTGGAATTCCCAAATCTCGCCAACGAGCGCCCGTTGAAATAATGACTGACTTACTTTTTAGAAGTGCCCCATTTTCAAGACTCACCTCAATCAAATCTTTTTTCTCTAGCTTAACTGCTTTTTGCAAGTTCATCAAATCTACAGGATATTTTTTCACATGTTCTGCAAGCTGACGACCAAGTTGAACCCCTTCAACATAAGGCGTTCCAATGAGGTTTTCAATTCCTAAAGTTTCTAGTGGTTGACCGCCAAAGCGTTCAGCGATTAAACCTGTCCGAATCCCTTTACGTGCAGCATAAATAGCTGCACTTGCACCAGCAGGGCCTCCACCAACAACTAAAACATCATAAGGGTCTTTATCAAAAAAAGCTTCCGAACTCTCTGGACCAGTAATTTTTTCTAGTAATTCTTCAAGACTAGCTCGTCCATTATGAAATTCTTCACCATTTTTGAAAACAGTTGGAACCGCCATAATTCCTTTTGCTTCCACTTCTTCTTGAAACATTCCCCCCTCAATCATTGTGTGACTAATATTGGGGTTGAGAATACTCATTGTGTTTAATGCTTGGACAACATCTGGACAGTTATGACAAGTTAAACTCACATAAGTTTCAAAGTGAAGTGGATTTTGAATCGCTTGAATTCGCTCAACTAATTCTTGTTCAATCCGTGGAGGGCGTCCACTTACTTGGACAAGCGCCAAGACCAATGAATTCAACTCATGACCTAATGGTAGCCCTGAAAAAAGGACTCCAGAAACACCTTCTCTTTCAATAGAGAAAGCTGTTTTTCGATTGAGTTTTGCTGTTTCTTTTGAAATCATTTCGGACAAACTTGCAAGTTCATCTGTAAATTCTACTATTTTTTTCCCATTTTCGCTCTCTAAATCTGCATCAACTTTTAAAATAATTGGATTTTCCAACAAATCCATATAAGGCATCAACTGAGCACGAAGAGTTTCATCTAAAATCATATTAAACCTTTCTGTCATTAAGTTTCTAAAGACAAATAAAGTGAGCCAAGACTCACTTTTTTTATTCTATATTTTACCTACAAGGTCAATACCAACGTGAAGACTTGCTCCGTCCTCTTTCCACTTAGCGGGACAAACTTCCCCTGGATGATTACGCACATATTGAGCAGCTTTAATCTTATCGACCAATTGACTTGCATCACGTCCAATACCATCAGCCGTAATTTCAAGCGCTTGAATCACACCGTCTGGGTCAATAATAAATGTTCCACGTTGAGCCAATCCTGCTTCTTCATCAAGAACATCAAAAGCACGTGAAATTTTTTGTGAAGGGTCTGCAAGCATTGGATAAGTAATTTTTGAAATAGCATCACTATGTTCATGCCAAGCAGCATGGACAAAATGGGTGTCAGTTGAAGCTGAGTAAACTTCTACACCAAGCGATTTCAAGGTTGGATAAGTTTCTTCTAAATCTTCTAACTCTGTCGGACAAACAAATGAAAAGTCTGCTGGATAGAAACAAAGCACAGACCATTTTCCATAAAAGTCTTTATCGGAAACTTTAATAAATTTCCCACCAAGATAAGCATCTGTTGAAAATTCTTCTATTTTTTTACCTACTAATGACATAAGATTCTCCTTTTTCTTCTTTAAAGCTTTACTATTAAATTATCTCAAGAATAAAATGAAGAATCAATTAATTTGTTCAAAAACTTACAAACTATTGCATTGATTACAAAAAAACACTCTAAGTCCTAAATAGATGAGTATCTACTATAACTTAGAGTATTTTCATTCAAATATTATGCTTTTTTAGGAGCCAAGTAGTATTCGTTTTGAACGTTCAAGTTGTCATCAAATTCGAAAACAAGTGGTGGGAAGTTAGGGATTTCAACATCCATAATTTCGTCATCAGAAAGTTTTTTGATTTGTTTAACGAGTGCACGGATTGAGTTACCGTGAGCACCAACGAAGACATTTTTTCCTTCTTTCAAAGCTGGAGCGATTTGGTCTTCCCAGAATGGAAGAGCACGTTCCAAAGTAACTTTGAGGTTTTCAGCATCAGGAATCAATGAATCTTCAAGACCAGCGTAACGACGGTCTCCGTGAGCTGTATATTTATCATCATGATCCATTGCTGGTGGCAATACATCATATGAACGACGCCAGATGTGAACTTGTTCATCACCATGTTTTGCAGCAGCGTCAGCTTTGTTCAAACCTGTCAAACCACCGTAGTGACGTTCGTTCAAGCGCCATGATTTAACAACTGGTACCCAAAGTTGATCTGAATATTCAAGAGCAAGGTTAGTTGTTTTGATAGCACGTTTCAATACTGAAGTGTAAGCAATATCAAATTCGATTCCAGCTTCTTTAATCAATTTACCAGCTTCAATCGCTTGTTTAGTTCCGTTTTCAGAAAGGTCAACGTCAGCCCAACCTGTGAAAAGGTTAGCAAGATTCCATTCAGATTCACCGTGACGTGCAAATACTAATTTTGGCATTTTGTGTATTCTCCGTTTATTTTTACTTGAACGAAATTTAGTTCGTTCATTTACAAAGTTAATTTTACTACATTTTTCCTTTTTTTTCTAGCTTTTATTTTCTGTAAGCCCTTTTATTTACTGACAGAAGCTTTGGCTAACCTAAAAACCATTTCTTCATTTCCATTTTTTAAAAATTACTCATGTAGTTCTATTGGTAAGTCATCTGGATCATAGAAAAAAAGCATTTTTCTGTCAGTAATTTCGTCCTGACGAATTTCCTCCACTTTGACTCCTTGACTTATTAAATAATTTCTATCTTCTTCAATATTTGTCGTTTTAATAGCTAAGTGGCGATAGCCTTTTGCTTCTGGATAAGTTAAGCGTTTAGGGGCATCAGATTTGATAAATAATTCAATTTCTGTTTCTTCATTCATCTTTAAATCAAGCTTGATATCTCCTTTTTCTGGACGATGATTTTCTCGAATGATTGAAAATCCTAAAATATCAACGTAGAACTGACGAGATTTTTCATAATCTGCGGCAATGATAGCGATGTGATGAATTTTATTGAAAGCTGGTTGGTACATCTTGCGGATCCTCTTCTAAGTTCTCTTATTCTAAAATTTGAACTTCTTCACCCATACTTTTTAAAGTTTGGACATGACCTTCACCCCACGAGCAAAGAATATCTAATAAACCATTTAAAGTTTCACCATAAGGGCTTAGAGAATATTCAACCTTCGGTGGAACTTGATTATAAACCTTACGGACGATAATATTATCAATTTCTAATTCTCTTAATTGCTGAGTCAGCATTTTTTGACTGATTCCTGGAATTTGACGTCTCAATTCTCCTGGACGACTTGGATTATGTCTTAAATTACACAAAATAATTGGTTTCCATTTTCCACCAATAACATCCATTGTCGCTTCGACACCAATATTATAAATTTTTTTCAAAATTAATTTCCTTTCTAATCCCTTATTTTATCCAATTATTACTTTTTAGTATGTATGACACAAAAAAGTAGGTACTGTTCAAGAGGTTTTATTTATTATATACTAATTTTCTGCCAAAATAAAATATATGAGGAGCAAAAAATGAAACTTAATAATCAGATTGAAATTCCGGAACTTGGTTTGGGAGTTTTTCAAATTCCAAATGACGAAACCGCTGATGTTGTCAAAAACGCAATTGTTAACGGATATCGTTTAATTGATACAGCTAAAATTTATGAAAATGAAGAAGGAACTGGTCAAGGAATTAAAGAAGGTTTGGCTATGACAGGACTTTCTCGTGATGATCTTTTCATCACTTCAAAACTTTGGGGAGATAATCATTCTTATGAAGAAACAATTCAAAACTTTGAAGAAAGTTTGAAAAAATTGGATTTAGATTATCTAGATTTATATCTTATCCACTGGCCAGGCACACATTATGCTTACAAAGAAGCTTGGAAAGCAATGGAAGATTTATATAAAGCAGGCAAAATAAAAGCGATTGGTGTCAGTAACTTTCAAAAATCACATTTAGAAGAACTTCTTAGCTATGCTGAAATCACTCCCGTATTAAATCAAATTGAACTCCATCCAAAATTATCACAAGAAGAACTTCGTAATTTCTTAGAACTTCATGATATCAAGGTTCAAGCTTGGTCACCTTTGATGCAAGGTCAATTATTAGACAATGAAGTCCTCAAAAAAATTGCTGATAAACATGGAAAATCTGTGGCTCAAATTATTCTTCGTTGGGATATTCAACAAGATATTTTAGTAAATGTAAAATCTATTAAAAGTGAACGAATGATAGCTAATCGTCAAATTTTTGATTTTTCACTTGACTCTGAAGATATGAAAGCTATCAATTCACTCAATGAAGAACTTCGTGTCGGTCCAGATCCAGAACATTTTAATTTTTAAGAAAGAAGCATAATGAAAAAAATATCTCCCAGTCTCACTCTTCTAGCTCTAGCAATTAATGCTTTTGCTATCGGCTCAACCGAATTTATCAGTGTTGGTTTAATGCCAATGATTGTCAACACCTTTAATATTAGTTTATCTCAAGCGGGTTTAACCGTTTCTCTTTATGCTTTAGGGGTAACGGTTGGTGCTCCCTTATTAACTATTCTTACAGGAACTTGGAATCGAAAAACTTTGATGGTTTCGATTATGGGTCTCTTTATTCTTGGTAATTTACTGTCAGCTTTCGCTCCAACTTTCCTTTTACTTTTAGTAGGACGGGTTCTTGCCTCACTTGCTCATGGTATTTTCATGTCAATTTCCACAGTCATTGCCGCTGATGTTGTTCGACCTGAGAAAAGGGCCTCAGCAATCGCCCTCATGTTTACAGGATTAACCGTTGCTACTGTCATTGGTGTTCCTTTAGGGACTTTCATTGGTCAGCACTCTAACTGGCATATGTCATTTGTTTTCATTGTTGTTATTGGCTTAATTGGACTGATTGCTACTAGTATTCTTGTTCCAAAAGGGCTTCCAATTCCCGGAAAAATTAATTTAAGTGGGCTTGCTAGAATTTTTACTAATAAATCAATTTTAATGTCTCTTTTTATCACCGCTTTTGGTTATGGAGGAACTTTCGCGGCTTATACTTATCTTACACCAATCCTTGAAGGAACTTTTAGATTTTCAGCAAGTACAGTAGTGATTATTCTGGTTGCTTATGGTGTGATGGTTGCCATTGGTAATTCACTAGGTGGACATCTAGCAAATAAAAATATCCTACCTGCCCTTCAAAAAATGTTTGCGGCTTTAGCTTTGAGTTTACTTTTTCTTTTTATCAGTGCAAGTTTAGCTTCGCAACCTTTGGGATTGATTGCAACTTTACTTTTGGGCTTGTTTGCCTTTATGAATGTCCCTGGTTTACAACTATACGTTGTTCAATTGGCAGAGAAATTTACGCCAAAAGATATTACTCTAGTTTCAGCTTTTAACATCGCAGCTTTCAATGTCGGAATTACTTTAGGCTCATTTGTTGGAGGACAAATTTCTAAAGGCTCAAGTGTTGTCTTTACTCCACTTGGGGGAATCATTATCATTCTCCTTGCAATGTTCCTCATTCGTTTGGCTCAAAAAGACCAAGCAAGTAAATTATAATAAGTTATAAAAATACTCTCTGAAAATTATTCAGAGAGTATTTATTTTAGCTATTGTTTAAAATTCATAGTTTTCAAAGTAAACTTCAAGACTACGTTTATAAGAAGTCGCCGCATTTGATAATAAATGTCCACGATGCTTGACTAAAATCAAACTATTTCCATTGTCTCCCTCCATAGGGACAACTGTTACATTATGGACGCTCTCTTTATCAATAAAACCAAGACCTGTTGCGTAGGCATCTGTCCGTTCTAAAATTCCATTTAAACTTGCACGGTCAGTGACGTTATAAATCAAGGTATTTTCAAAAGTCTCAACCAAATCTTCAGAATAGTAAAGAAACTGTTCATTTTCTTGTGTAAATCGCACACGATCCAGCGGTTTTAAATCATCATCTGAAATTGTTTCACGTTGAGCTAGTGGATGGCCTTTGCGAATATAGATATGCGTTTGCGATAAGAAAATTTCTTCGTAATCTAATTCAAGTTTATTGAGCATTCTTAAAATCCCTGAGCGATTTTGTTTATTGAGATAAACCACTCCAAGTTCACTGTGCCCTTGCGCCACTTCTTGCAAAATATTATAAGTGGTTGACTCAAAAATTCTAAAATTTTTGATTTCAGGATTTTTCTTTGCAAATTCCACTGCAACTGGTGCTAGAAAATCATAGTGTTGACTGGCAACTGAGAAAGTCTTATCAGACTCTTTTGGCTTAGAATATTTTGATTCAAAAGTTTCAAAATTACGTAAAACAGTCTGTGCTTGTTCATAAAAACGTTCGCCTTCAATAGTTAAAGTCGCACCTGTATTTGTTCTCTCAAAGATTTGAAAACCTAGTTCTTGCTCCAAGTCTTTAACCGCAATCGACATTGAGGGTTGACTAACAAAGAGTTGCTCTGAAGCCTCACGAAAAGTTCCACTATTAGCAATGGCGACGACGTACCGTAATTGTTTAATATTCATGTCATAAAGTCCTTAATTTTTTACAAAAAAAGTGTATAAGTTGATTATACACTTTTTCTTTTTATTTTGTAGCTTTAATGATAGCGTCAGTGTAGAGTGACAGCTCTTCTTTAGCCGCTGTTGGTCCGCCAAAGAAGTAAACTTTGTCGTAGTCCATCGTAATCACATGTCCTTCTTTAACTGCTTTGAGGTTTTGCCAAGCTGGATTATTTTTTAATGCAGCATATTGTTCTTTATCTTTATCTGCAAAGTCAATAAAGATATAGTCTGCATCAAATTCTCCTAAGCTTTCGGTATTTACTTCAGCATAACCTACGCCTTTTGAGAGTTCGGCCATTTTGCTTGATTCTTTAAAGCCTAAACCAGTCGTCAAAGCTTGTCCGCCACGAGCAAAATTGTCACCGAAGGCATAAACCTTATCTCCTTGGAGTTCAAGAAGTGAAATTGTGTTTTTAGCTGGTTTAACATCAACCTTTGCCAATTTTTCTTTTTGCTTATCGGCTTCTTTTTTAAAGTTTTTAAGGAAACTTGCTTTTTCATCTTCGCGATTAAGGAGTTTAGCGAAGTAATCCAATGATTTATTCATTCCTGAGAGGTCCTTATAATTGACAAGAACAGTAGGGGCTACTTTTTGATAGTCTGCTACTTGGTCTTTATCAACTGTAATAATCAAATCAGGATTTTGAGCAATTAATTTTTCCATATTGAATTTTGGTGCTCCTAAATCAACCATATTCTTCTTTTGGTCTTTTGATAAGAAGGTATTTGGAAAGGCCCATGAATCTGTTCCAACAACATTTGCACCTAATGAAGCGACTTCATCTGGATAATTTTGAACAGCAATACGTTTAGGATTTTTAGGAACTTTGACGTCCCCATTTAAAGCGTGAAAGGTCACTTTATCATCGCTTGATGTCGCTTTTTTTGATGATGAATTTGATGAACAGGCAGCTAAAGTAAGTAAAGCTCCTGCAGCGATTAGGGTTGTGAGTACTTTTTTCAAAAGATTCTCCTCTATTTTTAGGCTATTTTTTAAAAATAAGCCGATATTTTTTTATAAGAAATTTACTAAAAGTAAATTAATTTCTTAAACTTTTTGAATAAGATAAATATAGTATGGAGCGCCAATAAAGGCAACTACAAAACCTAAAGGTAAACTTGATGGCGCAATGATTGTTTGTGAAATAATATCAGCAAAAGATAAAATAATCATACCAGAAAGTGCGGTGGCAATTAAACTTTTTCGTGATTTAAAACCAACGATTTCACGAGCAATATGAGGAGCAATTAAACCAACAAATGCTAATCCTCCAACCAATAAAACACCGACAGCTGCAAAAAGGAGCGCTAACAAGTAAAGATAGATTTTCGTTTTTTGAACTTCTAATCCTAAAGTAGTTGCCATTTCTTCGCCTAGTGAGAGGATTTCAAGTTTTCTTAAGAAAAATGGCAAAATAATCAAGCCAATTACTAATAAGAGAACACAAATGAACAAATAAGTGCTTCCCGTTTGCCAGATATCTCCTGACAGCCAAACTGCAACTTTCTGAAAGTCAAAGGCATTGACTGAAAGCTGACCAATTGTGATTAATGCTTGGAAAAAAGCGGTAATTGCAATTCCTGTCAGTAAAACTCTGACAGAAGAAACTTGCTTTCTTAAGGCAAAAAAGTAAATTAAGACAAATGAAAGAAGAGCACCTATTAAAGCAAAAATAGGATAGGAAAAATTCCAAAGTCCTGTCAGCTTAAAATGGTCAGCAATCAGTAAAAAAGCAACACTTCCTGCCGAAGCACCAGAGGTTATCCCAATTGTTCCACTATCAGCTAAAGGATTTTCTGTAATATTTTGGATAATAAAGCCTGATAAGGAAAGAGCAATTCCAGCTGACAGGATTGTTATTAAACGAGGAAGACGAAAATTAGGAATTAGGATTGATAGAATTTGAGGATTTGTTGAAAATTGCGTCAAATCAACCACTATCAAAACCAAAAGCAGGACAAAAAGTAAAGTGAATTTTCTTTTCATTTTATTTTGCCTCCTTTGTAATAACCCAAAGAAAGAAGGGAGCACCTAGAAGCATGGTTAGACTTCCTGCTGGAAATTCGTAAGGTTTAAATAAATTTCTGGCTATCAAATCAGCTAAAACAAGCAATAACATTCCTGTCAGTACTGACAGAATTACATTTTGCCAAAAATTAGCTCTGACAAGCTTCTTGGCAATATGTGGAGCAATCAAACCGACAAAGCTGACCACCCCAACTGAGGCAACAGTTACACCAGAAGCCAGCGCAACTAAAAACATAATGACTAAACGAACAAAATTGACAGAAATCCCAAAAGATTGAGCAAGCTCATCACCAAAATTCAATAAATAAATTTGTTTTGAAAATAAAAGCAAGAGGATAAGAAAAATAAGACTTACTACTGCCATCAAAAGAACTTTAGTATTAGTTATCCCTGAAAAAGAACCCACAATCCAGCGAAAATAGGCCTGTGTATCGTGGCTGGCAAAAGTCAAGGAGCTGGCTAAACTAGTTGCAAAAAGTCCAACTGACGTTCCAACTAGTACAACTTTTAATGGCTGAAAATGCGTTCTGGCAGTCAAAAGCATGACGACGGCTAAAGCAATAAATGCTCCTAGTGATGAAACTAGAACTGAAATCCCATCATTCGTTGACCAACCCAAAGTTAAAATGAGTGATAAAGCCAAGCTCGAACCACCAGAAATCCCTAAAGTTGCCATTTCGGCAATTGGGTTTCTAGTCATAATTTGAACAATAAATCCACTGACAGATAAGAGAAATCCTGTGAGATATAGACTTATTAACCGTGGAAATCTTAATTGTAAGACCATTTTATTTACTAAAATTTCTGTCAGAGGAACATTTTTATTTCCAAGCATCAGGTATATTACTGACAAAAAAAGTAAAGAAAAAACTAGGGCAAAAAAGATTGTCAGAAAATGTTTTTTAGGCATCTTTCACCCCAGTAATCATTAATTTTTTGGTAAAGGTATCACATCCTAAAGTGACATCTAATCCAAAGCATTCTTTCAACGTTTTTTGAGTAAATAACTCATCAACAGTTCCTTCTTCAACCACTTCTCCGTCTTTAACAAGGACTAGATTGTCAGCAAAACGAGCGGCATGATTTAAATCGTGAATGACGTAAACAATGGTTTTATTTCTCTTTGTCGCCAAATCTTTTAATAAACATAAAATATCTAACTGATGAGCTAAATCTAGATAAGTCGTTGGTTCATCTAATAAAATAATCTCACTATCTTGAGCTAAAATCATCGTGATAAAAACTCTTTGTTTTTGTCCACCAGAAAGTTCTGATATCTTACTTTCTCGAATGTCCCAAATCTTTGTTTCTCTCATCAATTCTTCTATGAACAAAATATCTTCTTTTGAGAGACGTTGTTGCATTAATTTTTGATGTGGGAAACGTCCTAAACTGACAAGTTCATAGACTGTAATATCAGCTGGGGCAGTAATTGATTGAGGTAAGAGCGCTAAAATTCTAGCAATTTCACGATTAGAATGTTGACTTAAAGGTTGATTATCAAAGATAACCTGTCCATCCGATTTAATTAAACGTCCAAGTGCCTTTAAAATCGTTGATTTTCCAGAACCATTGACTCCAATAATAGCTGTCGTTTTTCCTTTTTCAATCGACAGCGTTACGTTTTTCAATACCTGCTCTTTTCCATAAGACACATTGATATTTTTCGCACCAAAATACATCGTTTTCTTTCCTTTTCACAACGGTTGGTTGATAGTTAAAAAGCTCATCAACGGTTGTCCCTAAGGTTTCCGCAAGTTTGAAAGCAAGCGTTAACTCTGGGTCGTATTTGTCATTTTCAATCGCATTAATCGTCTGACGCGAGACGTGAGCGATATGTGCGACATCCTCTTGTGAAAGATGAGATAATCGGCGCAATTCACGTATTTTATTTTCCATGTTTTTCCCTTCTAATTCTTTTGGAAGTTCTTTTTTAAGATTTAATTCAAATTTTATTATCTTTTGCAAACAATTGGCTTGTCAAAAGTTTTTTACAAGTCCTATTATGCCATTTTCCACCCATTTTTGCAAGATAAGAAAAAAAGCAGAAAACCTGCTTTTTTATTAATGAAATGGATTAAAAAATCGGCCCTGATTTACAAAGAAGAGAAGAATAACAATCGCCACTCCTAAAAGCGAAAGCAAGATAACCAAGTAATCTTTTACATTCAAAGGTTGATAAGAATACCAACTTCTTTTCTTCTTTTTACCAAATCGTCTAAGCTCCATAGCTGTGGAAATAGTATCAATTTGTTCTAAGCTGGAAAAAATTAAAGGAAGTAACAATTGAACATTTAATTTTATTCGCGAAAAAAGTCCTACTTTTTTTGATAAATCCATTCCTCTGGCCTGTCCAGCATTACGGATTGCTAAAAATTTTTCTTGCATATCAGGAATATAGCGCAGTGCTAAGGAAACCGAATATGAGGAACGATAAGGCAGACCAATTTTATTTAAACTACTGGCAAATTGGCTCGGATTAGTAGTTAAGATAAAGAGTAAAGCGAGCGGAATGGTTGAAAAATACTTCAAGACGAGATTAAAAAGGTAAAAAAGTTCTTCTAAAGTAAGAGGTCCCCAAAGGATTGTTTTTGAATCATAAAGTCGCGCGCCATATCCAGGGTCAAAAATAAATACAAAAAGCAGATTTAAAATCGCAAAAATTGCTGCAAATTGGGCAACCCTTTTTACTGATGAAAAAGGAATTTTAGAAAAATAAAATAAAACTACCGAAAATAAAGCAACAAAAGCCAAATATCTCGTATCATAAGTCACCATACTGCTGATAGAAATCAATAGAAAGAAAAGGAGTTTTGCTGTTGCATTCAGTTGGTAAATAAAAGAATTTCCAGCTTGATAGCCTAGAACACTAAGTTGATTATTCATGCTTTAATCTCTCCTGATTCTGAAAATTGATGAAAGCTTTTGTCAGTAAAACGGGATTGGTATCTGTTTGTCTGGCAAGTTGATAAAGGCTTGGTTGACTTAAATTGCCCATTTTTACAAAATCTTCATTTTCTAAAATTTGATAAGGACTGCTGTCAGCAATAATTTTCCCGTCAGCAAAAACAAGGGTCCGGTCACTATATTCTGTAATTAAATACATATCGTGTGTAATCATAATCATTGTTAAATGAAGACGGCGATTAAGTTCGTCAAGAAAATCCATGATTTCCCGATAAGATTGTAAATCCTGAGCAGCTGTTGGCTCGTCAAGGATTAAAATTTCAGGTTCTAGTATTAAAATACTAGCAATCGTTACTCTTTTTTTCTGACCATAACTCAAGGAAGAAATTGGCCAATTTCTAAAAGGATAAAGCCCACAAACTTTCAAAATTTCTTCAACTTTATCTTGAATCATTTTTTCATCAACATGACGGAGTCGTAAACCAGCTGCCACCTCATCACTGACAATATTTTGCGAAATCATCAGATTTGGATTTTGCATAATATAGCCAATTTTTTTCGCACGTTCAGAAATAGAATCAGCAATAATCGATTGCCCTCGGTATAAAATTTCGCCACCCGCTTCAACAAAATGACAGAGCGCATTGGCAAAGGTTGACTTACCAACTCCATTTTTCCCGACAATTGAAATTTTTTCTCCTTCTTGAACTTCTATATTAATACCTTTTAGAACTTCATGTTGAGCAAAATTTACTGATAAATTTTTTACTGACAGAATATTATTTTTGCTGACAGCCTTGTCAGTAAATTTATAAGTGTCTAAAAAATCTGTCAGTAATTTTTTTGCTGACAGAACTTCCAAACTTTTTAGGTCAGAAAAATCTGTCAGTAATTTTGTAGCATTTGCAGCTTTTAATGCTGAGAGATAGAGGGGCTCGCGTAATGAATTTTCATTAAAAATTTCTGTTTTTAATAATTCAGCAGGACTTCCAGTTGCAACAATTTCGCCGTCGTTGACCACGACAATTTTATCAATGCCTAGCGGTAAAACTTCTTCGATTCGGTGTTCGATGATAATCGTAGTGACTTCATTATTTTCATGAATATCCTTAATCAAAGCCATTGTTTCTAAGCAAGTTTGCGGGTCCAAATTGGCTAAAGGTTCATCAAAAAGCAAAATTGGCGATTCATCAATCAAAACACCAGCTAAAGAAACCCGCTGCTTTTGTCCTCCCGACAAATCTTGGGGGCGATGATTCAAGAGTTTATTTGTTTCTGTTTTGTCTGACCAATAGGCCACTTTACTGACCAGTTCATCATGAATCAGACCATCATTTTCCAAAGCAAAAGCAATATCCTCAGCAACGCTCAAACCAATAAACTGGCCATCAGTATCTTGCAAAATCGTCGACACCTTTTCAGATAATTCAGCAATTGAAGTCCCAAAGGGCAAACCAGCAATTGAGAGTTCCCCACTTGCTTCTCCTTTATGTAAATGAGGCAAAATCCCATTAAGACAAGAACCAATCGTTGATTTACCTGAACCAGAAGGACCGACAATCAGTACTTTTTCCCCAGGAAATATTTCCAAATTAATCTTTTTTAAAGTTGGATTTTTTTGTAAATCATATTTAAATGTAAAATCTTTGAACGAAATTAAGGCTTCCATTTTTATCCTTCTTTTTAGAGATACTTTATTTTTTGTGCTTTATTAAACCGATACAAGCGTAAAAGCAGCAAATATTTGCTGCTTTTATTTTAGCATATCTGGAGCTTTTTATTCTTTATCGAGTGAGCCAGATTTGGTTCTGGTAGCAGCATAGAGTTTGAGTAGTAAAGTTCCTGCTACGGCAATAGTCAATGCATTTACTAAACCAGCAACAATTCCTTGTGTGAAGACCTTATTTGCCGGTTCACTATAAACTAAAACATCCCCAATTGGAGCAATAATTCCCCAAACTACGACATTGGCTAAAAATTGAACAATATTAAAACGAATGATTTCTTTATTTCCAAAAATTCCTTGAGTCAAAGTTTCTCTTTTGACTCCAAAAGCTAGAAATAAGCCCATTAAACCTGAGCCTAAAACCCAAGTCCACCAAGGCGCACCATAGAGAAATGAATCTTTAAGGGCATGACCAATAAATCCGATCAAGAAACCAGCTAAAGGGCCAAATAAGGCTGAAAATAGGGCAAGGACCGCATATTGCAATTGAATACTAGTATTTGGAATTGGTGTAGGAATATTAATTAGCCAACCAATAATCACAAACAAAGCAGCCCCAATCCCAGTAGCAACAACAATTTTTACAGAGTTATTTTTCATTGTTTCTCCTTTTTATAAAATATTTTTATCTAAAATTATTTGATAAATTATCGATGTGAAACCCGTCTAGCTAAGAAATCACCAACAAGCTGAACCAATAAAACAAAAATCAAGATTAAAATGGTTGCAAACCAAGTCACATCATTGGCAAAGCGATTATATCCATAAGAAATGGCCGTATTTCCTAGTCCACCAGCTCCAATCGCACCAGCCATTGCAGTCAAACCAATCAAGGAAATTAAAGTAACGGTTGAAACACGAATTAAACTAGCTAATTCTTCACGAAGATAGACCGTGAAAACAATATCGAGAAAATCAGCTCCCACCGTTTGAGCTGCTTCAACTTTTCCATGGTCAACAGACTCAAGCGAAGCTTGAACTTGTCTGGCATAAAAAGGAGCCACTCCTAGAGCCAATGGAACTAAAGCCGCAGTAACACCAATCTGCGTGCCCACCAAAATTTTAGTCAAGGGAGCAATTGCTGCTAATAAGATAATAAAGGGAAAAGCCCGTCCGATAGAAACAATTTTATCTAAAATCCAAAATAATGGTCGATTAGGTGTAATTCCATCTTCAGCAGTCACCACAACACCAATTCCAAATATCAATCCCAATAAACCACCAATAAGTGCTGAAATAAATGTCATATAAAGCGTTTGAACAATTGCTGTCCACCAACCCGTCTCACCTGTCCATCCTAAATAAACCACATTAGGAAATGTATGTGCAAACCATTCTGCCATTAGTCTACCGTCCTTTCAATTTTACCTAAAACTTCAAATTTTAAATGTCTTTCAACAAAATATGCCTTTGCGGCAGCCCGATGTTCACTTGAACCTTTTAAGGTCAAAACTAATGAACCAAAAGGTTGTCCTTGAAGTAACTCAACATTACCATAGAAAATGTTGGTTGTTACATCAAATTTTTTCGTAATATCAGAAACCACAGGGTCTTCAAGCTCTGAACCTGAATAATCTAAGTGAATTAATTCTTCGTCATCTGCTAATTGTGCCAGAAGTTCTGTTCTAGAAAGACTGGCAATAAAACGATTGACCGAACTTGTTGTTTCAATAAATTGTTTTGTTAAAGCTTCTTTAGGTTGTGCAAAAATATCAATTAATGAATTTTGTTCAATGATTTCACCATTTTGCATAACAGCTACTTTATTAGCAATTTCCTTAACCACTTGCATCTCATGTGTAATTAAAACAACTGTGATTCCCAATTTTTCATGAAGAGATTTAAGTAAATCTAAGATTTGATTGGTTGTTTTTGGATCAAGTGCTGATGTTCCTTCATCTGAAATCAAAATCTCAGGGTCATTAGCAAGCGCACGCGCAATAGCAACTCTTTGTTTTTGTCCCCCAGAAAGCTGAGCTGGATACTTATCAGAAAGCTCTTCTAAATCAACTAATTTTAATAATTCGGTCACTTTATCCGTTTTTTCTTTTTTTGTAAGATAACGTTTTTTCCCGTTTTTATCTTCGATTTGGCTATGCTGTAAAGCAAAAGCCACGTTATTAAAAACGGTTTTTTCACTTAAAAGATTAAAATGTTGAAAAATCATCCCAATCTTTTGACGAAACTCACGTAATTTCGCGCCAGTAAATTTTACAGGATTTTCACTATCAAAAATCTTCTCACCATTAATCACAATTTGACCTTTGGTCGGTTTTTGAAGGAGATTAATGGTTCTGACCAAAGTTGATTTACCAGCCCCAGAATAACCAATTACTCCATAAATATCCCCTTTTTCAATGTGTAAAGTAGCATCTTTTACTGCTGTGACTAATCGTCCTTTCTGATGAAATTGTACAGAAAGATTATTTAATTCAATAATTGCTGTCATATTGTTTTCCTTTATCTTTTTTCATTCTCTGTCAGTACTGACAAAGTTATTTTCTCTTTTGTCAGTACTGACAGAAAATCTCGTCTCTGACGAGTTTTCTTAGTTACAATTTTAAATTCCAAGCGGGGAGTTCTCCACCATCTGGATATTCTTTTTTAATGGTATCAGCGATATTTTTTTGCTCATAAGCTTTGACCACTTCTTTATAAACTTTATTATTTTTATCAGACTGATTTGCCGCAATAAAATTAATCCATTGAGCTGAATCTTCATTTAAAGGTTCTTGATAAATTGATTCTTTCTCCGAAATTTTTGCTGAAATAGCAAAATTATAATTAATGACTGCTGCAGCAACAGAATCAAGCGCACGTGGGGTTTGACTTGCATCAATTTCTTTGATAATTAAGCCTTTCGGATTATCTCTGATATCTTTAACCGTTGCTAATGCTCCCCTAGAAGTATCAAGTTTAATGAGTCCTGCATTTTTTAAAACATAAAGGGCGCGGCTTTCATTGGTAACATCATTTGGGATAGCAATCGTACTTTTATCAGGAATTTCCGTCACATTTTTATACTTTGTCGAATACAAATGAATCGGCGTAATAATTGTATCACCAATTGATACGATATTTCCATTATTAGCTTTATTCCATGATTTCAAGTAAGCGTAATGTTGAAAGGCATTGAGGTCCACTTCATGGTTAGCCAAAGCTTTATTGGGCTGATCTCCGTCAGTAAAATTGACAAATTTTAAAGTAATCCCAAATTGGTCTTTTGCATTTTTTTGAACTTGTTTCCAAATGGCATCTTCTTGTTTCCCACCAGGCATCAAACCTATTTTTACGATTTTACTGACAGAAGTAGATTTGCTTTTTCCTTGCCTTAAAGTAAAAGTGATTAAACCAACGATAATAACCAGCAAAAGCAAACTTCCAAAAAGAATTTTTCGATTTCTTGGATTCATAAATAAATCCTTTCATTTTCAAAGTTTCAAGTTCCAAGCTGGCAATTCTCCGCCATCTGGATATTGTTCTTTGATTGCTTTTTCTGTCGCTTTTGAAGCATAAGCCTTGGCAACTTCTTTGTAAACTTTATTATTTTTTTCTTTACTTGTCGCAGCAATAAAGTTAATATACTGAGCAGAAGTTTTGTTGAGAGGTTCCATATAGACAGATTCAGAATTTGGTAAGCTAGCTGCAGTTGCATAATTATAGTTAACCACTGACAAAGCAACAGAATCAAGCGCACGCGGTGTTTGGCTTGCATCCACTTCCTTGAATTTCAATTGATGCGGATTTTCTGTGATATCTGGTAAGCCAACTAATTTGCTAGAATCACTTGTTGTCAATTTAATCAAACCTGCACTTTGGAGCACGAACAATGCCCGACTTTCATTTGAAGCATCATTTGGTATTGCAACGGTTGACCCTTCTTTTAAATCTGACAATTTGCTGACTTCTTTTGAATAAATGTGCATTGGGGTAATATAAGTATTTCCTACTGCCACAATATCACTCTTATGTGCTTTATTCCAAGTTTTCACATAATTATAAGATTGAAAGGCATTGACATCAATATCTCCCGAAAGAAGTGCTTCATTAGGTTGATTATAATCAGAAAAATAAACAAATTTTAGCTTTAAATCATATTTTTCTTTGGCGGTTTTAGCTACTGATTTCCAAACCTCTTGGTCTTGCTTGTCCCCACTCATGATTCCAACCTTAACTGTTTTTTGAGCGGTTGATTTTTTACTTGCTTGATGATTTAAACTAAAGAAAGCAACCAAAGCAACAACGATAATCACTGCAAGTGCAACAATAATATTTCTATTTTTCGGATTCAAATTTTTCCCCAAATTCTACTGAATACTTATAAAATATTCTATTTCACAAGTGTCCAGACCTTCTTTGAACGATAAGTCTCTCAATGAAGAGAGACTTATTTGAGTATTAAAAACAATTATTTTAATTTCAAGCCCCAAGCAGGAATTGTACTCTTGTCCGGATAAGCTTTAGCAATAGTTTTTTTGGTTGCTTCTGTTTCATAAGCTTTGACAACATCTTTATAAACAGTGTTGTTTTCGTCTTTTTTATTAGCAACAATAATATTAATCCATTGTTGGCTATCTTTATTAACTGGTTCTGTAAAAATGGCATCAGATTTCTTTAAACCAGCAGTAACGGCATAATTATTATTGATAACTGCTGCATCGACTGAATCTAAAGCACGCGCAGTTTGTGAAGCATCAAGTTCTTTAATGACCAAATTTTTTGGATTTGATGTGATATCTTTGACCGTCGCCAGTGTTTGACCAGAAACATCCAATTTAATCAAGCCCGCAGACTTCAAGACATAAAGGGCACGACTTTCGTTAGAAGCATCATTTGGTACCGCAATGGTTCCACCCTCTTTGATATCTGAAATATTTTTGAGTTGTTTTGAGTAAACGCTGATTGGCGAAATCACTGTATCCCCAATCGCCACTAAATTGCCATTATTTGCTTTATTCCATGCTTTTAAAAAAGCATAATGTTGAAAGGCATTTAAGTCAATATCGCCATTTTTCAATGCTGTATTTGGCTGAGTATAATCCGTAAAGTGTGTGAATTTCAAAGTAATTCCATATTTATCTTTAGCAGTTTTAGATACCGTTTGCCAAATGCTGTCATCTTCTTTTGTTCCTGTCATTATCCCAATTTTCACTGTTTTATTTACCGTTTTATTTGCTTGAGATTTTTGACCAAAGCCGATAAATCCAGCAATAGCTACAATAACAACAACAATTATTCCAATAATTATATTACGATTTCTAGGATTCATAATCTTCTCCAATTTCTACTGACCAAACCGTTCGTAATCAGTTTGAGTCTTCTGTCAGTAAAATTTATTAGCCCTAAGGCAGAAATTTCTAAAGTAGAAATTTCCAAAGTTTTCACCTAACCGTTACTTTTTAACGAAATTACTTAGTCGAGTTTCAATCCCCAAGCAGCAATTTTTCTCTTATCAGGATAAGCTTTCTCAATTGCTTTTTTCGTTGCTTCAGTTTGGTAGGCTTTGACAACTTCTTTATAAATTTTGTTATTAGCATCTTTTTTATTTGCAACGATAATATTAATCCATTGCTCGCTATCTTTGTTTACAGGTTCAGTGTAAATAGACTCTTCAACCGTTAATTTTGCTGTTGTTGCAAAATCGTCATTAATTACTGCCGCTGTAATTGAATCAAGCGCACGCGGTGTTTGTGCCGCATCTAATTCTTTAATGACCAAATTTTTTGGATTTGAATTAATATCTTTGACCGTCGCAAGTGTGTCACCTGATACAGAAAGGCCAATCAAACCAGCATTCTTCAAGACATAAAGTGCGCGACTTTCATTTGAAGCGTCATTAGGTACTGCAATTGTATCTCCTGATTTAATTTGGCTCAATGAAGTAATTTTTTTAGAATAAAGACGAATTGGTGAAATTGTTGTATTACCAATTGCTTTCAAATCACCGTCATTAGCTTTATTCCAAGCATTCAAGAAAGCATAATGTTGGAAGGCATTCAAATCAATATCGCCGTTTTTCAAAGCTGTATTTGGTTGTGTATAATCTGTAAAATGAGTGAATTTTAAAGTAATTCCATATTTATCTTTAGCTGTTTTAGAAACAGTTGACCAAATGGCATCATCTTCTTTTGTTCCTGTCATTATTCCAATATTCACAGTTTTATTTGCCGTTTTACTTTCACCAGATTTATGATTAAAACCGAAAAATGCAGCGATAGCAACAATTACAACAACAATAACGACAATTAAAATATTTCTGTTTCTTGGATTCATTTCTTCTCCCTTTTTTCTAATTGATTTATTTTTCAAAATCAATTATTCCCCTTTTGATAAACTTTTACATCTATTAGAAAAATTAACCGTGCACCTGTTAATTTTTCTAAATCTAAACAAATTCTTCAAGATAAAGCGCTCATGCTAAATAAAAATAGCTCATTTCATATAAAGAAACGAGCTATATCGTGGTACCATTCTTGATTTAAGCACTTTTTAGTTCACTGAAAATTTTCAGATTCCAAAGGCAACTTTCAAGTTCAATAACGAGAACCATTCCGTCAAGAGCTTAGTTAAACCTTACTCTTGCTACGCTTATCAAGCCATTTTCATTGCTTCACTCAGGCTTGCTCTCACCGCTACAAGCTCTCTGTGCTGACCTTCACAATTACTTACTCGACCGCTTTTATTTTGTCCGAATTTGTGTATAGACTTATTCTAACAGACTTTCGTTTTTTTTGAATTATTGATTTTTTATGTTGCCTTAAATATTTTTTAAGTTTAATTTATAAAATAGATTAACAATCTTAAAAAAATGCTTTTCAACTTAAAATGTGCTAAACTTAATGAGTAAAAATAAATATTTGCACAATGGGTCTATTGACAAAACTGTCAGTAGCGAGAAATACCATCTGACCTGATCTGGGTAATGCCAGCGTAGGAATGTGTTAAGACAAATGTCTAATTTCTAACCCTCCTTTTGTGCGCATCAAAAAGGAGTTTTTTTATGTCTAATTCTAAGTTCAATGTCCGTTTGTTAACGGAAATTGCCTTCATGGCGGCACTCGCCTTCATCATCAGCCTTATTCCAAATACTGTTTATTGCTGGATTATTGTTGAAATCGCCTGTATCCCAATTCTTATTCTCAGTTTTCGTCGCGGCCTAACAGCTGGACTTGTCGGTGGATTAATCTGGGGAATTCTGTCAATGATTACTGGGCACGCTTATATTTTAACCTTGTCTCAAGCCTTCCTTGAATATCTCATCGCCCCTGTTTCACTTGGAATTGCTGGACTTTTCCGCCAAAAAACAGTCCCTCTAAAACTTGCACCAGTTCTTTTGGGAACTTTTGTTGCTGTTCTTCTTAAATACTTCTTCCATTTTATTGCCGGAATCATTTTCTGGAGCCAATACGCTTGGAAAGGCTGGGGAGCCGTGGCTTATTCTCTTGCTGTCAATGGAATCAGTGCAATTTTTACTGCTATTGCTGCATTTGTCATTTTGATCATTTTCGTCAAAAAATTCCCCAAACTTTTCATTTATAGCAATTACTAATAAAATCTGTCAGTAACTTTTACAAAAAATAAAATCTGTCAGTAAAATTACTTTATCTTGTCAGTCAGCATAAATTCTTCTATAATAAAGCTATGTCTAAAAAGCAAAAATTAAAGAAAACACTTGTAGAACAAATTCTTGATAAGGCAAAAATTGAGCATACTGGACTTGCAATTAACGCTTTAGAAAGTAATAGCCTCCCTGTGGATATCAGTCGCAGTGATATTTATAAAACCCTAGCACTAATCGGCGATAAAACTGGTCCTGTCATTGGTATTCTTCCACTGACAGAGCATTTATCAGAAAAAAAATTGGCCAAAGTTTCGGGCAATAAAAAAGTAAGCATGATTCCTCAAAAAGACTTGCAAAAAACGACAGGTTATATTCACGGTGCAAATAATCCTGTAGGGATTTGGCAAAATAAAAAATTCCCAATTTTTATTGATTCTATTGCCTTAGAGCACGACTTTATCGTTTGTTCAGCTGGCGAAGTTGGGCGTAGCATAAAAATCGCTCCTAAAGTTCTCGCTGACTTTGTTCATGCTCAATTTGTCGAAATTAGAGAATAAAATTACTGACAGAATTTCTGTCAGTAATTTTTTGTTTATTAGAGCAAGAGTTTGCAAAAATTCTTCTTTTTTAGTATATTTTATTTTATACATAAAACAAAGGATTCTTAATGCAAAATACAAAATTATATTCTTTAACCCTAATTGCTCTTGGTGCAGCAATTATTGCGGTTCTCTCTCCTCTGTTTATCCCAATTGGTATTGTGCCCGTCACCTTACAAACACTTGCCGTAGGACTTGTTGCCACAGTACTAAAAGCGCGTGAAACTTTTTTTGCTATCTTACTCTATCTCCTGCTAGGATTTATTGGAATTCCCGTATTCACTGGAGGGACATCAGGAATTGCGGTTCTTTTTGGTCCAACAGGTGGTTTTCTAATTGCCTTTTTAATAATGGGAACCCTTATTTCTTTTGGCCTTCATCAAATTAATTATAAGACCATCCCTGCTTTTATCATAAATATTGTAGGACACCTGCTTATGTTAGTTATCGGAACATTGTGGCTCAAATTTTTTACCAATGTCGACTGGTCATTGGCCTTAAAGCTTGGATTCACACCATTTGTCATTGTTGAATTTATTAAAGCTGTCCTTGTTACTATCTTTGGCTTAGCACTTATTCGTGCACTTTCTCACACAAATAAATACTTTACAAACTAAGGCAAAACCGATACAATTAGTCTATGTTTATAAAAGTACTTATGGCGCTTTATCCCCTTATTGTCTTTATTGCATTGGTTTTCATTTTCAAGTTTTTTAGACTTCGTCACTTAACCAATCGCAAACTAAAAATTCCAGATGTTTTTACACTATTTCTCATCTTAGGGATGCAAATTTTTTCTAAAAATGTTACAAGTATCAGCATCATTCCATACTACCTGCTAATCATTTCTGGCTTAGCGCTTGTTTTGTTGTTGCTTGATTTGCTTTATTATAAACAATTTACCTATCGTCGCTTTTTAAAACTCTGGTGGCGCTTGACCTTCTTTATTACTTTGATTATTTATCTTATCCTTATTGTGATAACATTTACCCATTAAAAAACTGCCCGATTGTAATGAGCAGTTTTTTTATTCAAATTGTTCTCGATACAAAGACGCATAGTTTTCATTTTTTAACAGATTTTCATGAGAATCAAACCCTAATACCTTGCCTTTATCTAAGTAGATAACTTTATCAGATAATTTGACTGAAGTCATTCGATGAGTAATCCAAATTACTGTTGCTCCAGCAGACAGCTCCATCAATTTTTGATAGAGTTGTTTTTCACTGTGCACATCAAGTGCACTATTAGCCTCATCAAAAAGATACAGTTCCACATTATTTTTATAAAAAGCTCTAGCAATTGCTAACTTCTGCCATTGTCCTCCTGACAAATCAGTTCCACCAAACTCCTTGCCCAATTGAAGTTCTGAATTCAAATCAGGCAATCCTGAAAATTGTAAAGCTTCATCAACTCCTGTTTTCTCTTCAAAACTAATAGAATCTCCGACAGAAAATTTAAATCTTGAAAAATCCTGAAATACAGGAGAAATTTTTGCCCAGTAGTCTTCATGCTTTATTTCTCTTAAATCTTCATTATTAATTAAAATCTGACCACTTGTCGGAGTAAATAAATCAGCTAATAATTTCAATAAGGTTGATTTCCCGGAACCATTCTGACCTACAATAGCGATTTTTTCCCCCTTTTTAATCCCAAGAGAAATACTTTTAAGAACTTTTTGATTTTCTTTTGGATAGGCAAAGGATACATTATCTAAACTAATTTGATTGATTTCAGTAATACTTTTATAGCCGGATTCAGTGAATGACTTTCTCATCAATTTAAGATATTTCTCCAACCACATCAAAGTATCATAAAGCAGGTCAGATTCCTCTACTAGGCCATTCGAGGCCGAAATTGCTGCAACCAAACTTGAAGCAAAACCTACGACAATTCCAAGAGATAATTTACCTGAACGAACTTGAAATACAAGATAAATAAAAGCGAACATTGATACAAGTGAACTTATAATAATAAAAATCAAAGCAATTCCAAATTGTCGCATGCGTATCCGATTTTCTTCCTTATGTACCGTGTAAAAGAGTTTCCAATACCGTTTCTTCAAAAAATCAAAAACATTGAAAAGACGACTCTCTTTAGCATAATCACGATTTAAGGCAATTTCTAGTAGATAATTCATCTTACGTGCTTCTGGTCGCCTTGTTACCAAAGTTTCAAAAGCCTCCTGTTGAATTCGATAATGAATTAAACTTTGAGGTACTAAAACAATCACGATTGCTAAAGGTAACCACCAAGTATAGTTAAAAAGTAAAACAAGCAAAGAAAGTAAAGAAATAATATAACGAACATTGGAAAGCGTGAAAACAATTAAATTTACTGGTCGCCAAGAAAGTTCACTCCTAACTGTTTCCACATCATTATAGAATTCATCATTTTCAAAAACTTCCAATGACTTGATTTCACTTGCTTTATCTATTAATTTTTGATTAATGTTTGCAATCAAGACGTCCGTCAAATAACCTGAAATAGCCGTTGTCGCTGGCGGAATAATATTTGAGATCAAAAGCAAAACTGCCCAAAAAATTCCCCAACTCATCGAAAAAACCGAACCTTTAGCCAGTTCGGTTGTTACTTTTTGAATAGAAAAAATAATCCCTGTCGGAACAAGTGCTTCAATCGGAACCAAAATAACAAGCACAAAAGTCCCCCACCTACTCGCTTTAGAAAAAGTTTTCAATCCCTCAAAAAGCAACAAAAAATACGATTTAAATTTTCTCATATCATCTCCAGTTAATAGGCTTCACAAAGACATTGTAAATCCAATCTATCTCCCTATTAGTCATTTCCAAAACACTAGAAACTTTATATCTTTGTCTCATTTTACTACTCTCATCAAATGAAAGAATCATTTTAGTAAATGGCTCCATATGAGCAATTTGAAATTGTCGCCCTGCTTCATCATACTCATAAATATTTACAGCATTTTCAAAACTATAATACTCATCTTTGGTTCCGTCCAAATTTAAGATAGCTGTTTCTTCCATACCATTCCAACAACTTGTACGATATTTTCCACCTGAAATAAATTCTGGAATTCCACGTAAAAATTTACGATAAACCTTTCCAAAAACTACTGGCAACATACCCTCAGCCGTATTTTCGATACAAAATTCACTTTCTGTTCCTAATCTATATAATTGATTCATGCTACTGATGATTTCCACGTGCGAAGAATTCGTACTGATAAATTGCCCCTCATAAATAATTGTGCCAACTTTCAAGTCTAATAATTCTCCATTTACCATAACTGTTGCAGAATTTGAACTTTGGCTAACATAAGTGACTCTATAAGTAGCATTAAGTGTAGCACTCCCAAGTTTATTTAAATATACTTCATGGCTACCAATAGCTTTTCCATCTATATAATTCATCTATTTTTCCTCCATACTTTTATTTTTTCGGTTATACTATAATCTTAAGCATTGCATTGGACCCACCTTCTTTCAATATATAAAATCAAAAGACTTTAATTAACTGAAAATTATGAAATTATTATATAATATTATTAACATTAAAGTCAACGCTTTAAATAAACAAAAATAATCATATATGAACATATGGAGAAAGTTATGGATACTAACTTAGGAAGAACCTTTAGAAGGCTGAGAAAATTTAAAAATATGGAAATTAAAGAAGTGGCTAGCGAAGATATTTCTTATGCTCAAATTTCCAAATTTGAAAGAGGGAAAACGGACATGACGCTTACAAAGTTTCTTAGTAGTCTTAAGGCAATCAATGTCAGTCTTGAGGAATTTTATCATGAAGCCTATTTTTCTAACTTATCTAAAGGCCCTCTTTTTAATTATGACTTTTGTCAAAAATTTGAAATTGAAGATAAAGAAAAACTTCATCAGCTCCTTAAAATAGAGACCGACTTGCTTACGCTTCACCCCAGTATAAAATGTCACAAACTCAATATTATCCAAATCAAATCCCAACTTCATCTGATTGACCCTAATATTCAAGTAAATAAAAAAGATACTCTCTATCTAAAAGAATATCTGCTTTCAATTAATAAATTCTGTGCCTATGAACTTTATCTGTATAGCTCTTGTCTTTCTCTCCTTGATAATAAAACACAAGAGCAATTAATTCAAAAAATTATATCCGCTGAAGATGAATATTTAGACTTTATCAGTCCTAAAATTCTTAAGATAATTCTTCGCCTCATTCCCATATTTATAGAAAATAATTTTTTAGATTCTCTCCCCTTGCTTTTTACATATCTTGAGTCACATACTAAGAGTGATTTATTTTTTTACGAAAAAGTAACTACGGTCTATTTGAAAGCATTATATGAGTTGAAAATAAATCCTGAGAATCATGAGGCCTCTTCTCTTTTAAATTCCTATAGCGAAGTCTTTAAACTTTTCAACTCTCTTGAGACCGAGCATTAAAAAATTAAAAAGCCCTGAAATCTCAGGGCTTTTATTTATTTCCTAATTCTTTTAAGAGAACACCAAATTCTTCTTCAGATAAAGTAATTCCTTTACCCATTTTTTCATGGTCAGGTGACCAAGTACGAATGTCATATTTAGGTTCAGCATCATTCCAAGAAACACGATTTAATTCTTTACGCCAACCTTTTGCATTTTCAGAGAGAACAATCAATTCTTCAATGATTTCAAATTTTAATTTATCAGCCATCTTATTTCCTTTCTCATTAGTCTATACGAAAATAAATCACTTTTGTCACTCTTCAATCAATTGAATATCTACACCAACAGCAGTCAATTTTTCAATAATGTGGTCATAACCACGTAGGATAAACTCAATATTAGAGATTTTTGTAGTTCCACTGGCAATAATTCCAGCAGTAACCAAAGCCGCACCAGCACGTAAGTCAGTTGCTTGAACACAACTACCAGTTAATTCATTGGGAGCGTCATAAATAATTCGATCATCTAAAACAGAAATATTAGCACCCATACGAGCTAATTCAGGGACATGATTGACACGCTTTTGATAAATCGTATCAACAATTGAACCACGACCTTTTGCTTTCAATAAAAGTGGTGTAATTGGTTGTTGCAAATCCGTCGCAAACCCTGGGTAAGGAACAGAAGTAATATTGACTGATTTTAGATTTTCTGATTTATGAACTTCAATACTATCTTCACGAATGGTCAAACCTACACCCATTTCTTCAAGTTTAGCAATGAAAGATTCCAAGTGTTCATAAATAACATTTTCAATGATGACACCATCTCCCATAGCAGCTGCTAAGGCAAGATAAGTTCCCGCTTCGATACGGTCAGGAATCACCGTATGTTGAGCACCGTGCATTTCATCCACTCCAGTAATGCGGATAATGTCAGTCCCAGCTCCTCGAACTTGTGCGCCCATACTATTTAGAAGTGTCGCCACATCAATAATCTCAGGTTCACGGGCAGCATTTTCAATGATAGTTAAACCTTTTGCACGACTAGCAGCAAGCATAGTATTAATTGTTGCCCCAACAGAAACAACATCCATATAAATGGTTGTTCCAACTAACGAATCACCAATCACTTCTAAGTGCTCAGCTTCTTCTTCTTGAATCTTCTTAGCCCCTAGAGCTTTAAAGGCTTTATCATGTAAATCCGTTGGACGAGGGCCTAAATCACAGCCACCAGGCAAGCCTACTGTTGCCTGACCAAAACGTCCCAAAAGTGCCCCATTGAAATAATAAGAAGCACGTAAAGAGTTGATTTTTCCATAAGGAAGGGGACGAGAAACAACACTGCGTGTATCAATCACAAGTCGTCCTTCTTCAAGATTTCGTTCAATTTTTGCTCCCATGATTTCCATGATTTCGACTAAACTTGCGACATCAGAAATATCTGGAACTCCTTCAAGCGTTACAACATCGTTAGCTAAGATAGTTGCTGGAATCAAAGCGACTACTGAATTTTTTGCGCCAGAAATTGGGATGGTTCCTGAAATACGCTTCCCACCATTAATTACTATTTTTTTCATATTATTTCAAAATCACTTTTCACATTTTTATTGTCTTAAAAAAATTATATTTTTAAGAACCGCTCTCTATTTTAACATTTTATAGTAGTTTTTCATAGACTTTTTTATCTAAATAAAAAATCACAGCTAAAATTTTAACTGTGATTTTATTTTCCATGGCTTAACTGAATAATCTCTTATTCAAAAACAAATTGATTGTGATAAAGTTCAGAGTAGAAGCCACCTTGAGCAACGAGTTCATGGTGATTTCCTTCTTCGATAACTTCACCATCTTTAAGAACAACAATCTTATCTGCATTAAGAATTGTTTTCAAACGGTGAGCAATAACGAATGAAGTACGACCAGCAATAGCAGCTTCCATCGCCCATTGAATTTGTTGTTCAGTTACTGTATCCACATTTGAAGTTGCTTCATCCAAAATCAAAAGTTCTGGATTTGTCAAAATGGTACGTGCGATAGAAATTTGTTGTTTTTGACCAACTGAGAAGACTGATTCATCATCTGAAACATGTGTTTCGTACTTGTCAGGTAAGCTATCAATGAAATCATGAATGTGAGTTGTCTTAGCCACTGTTTCAATTTCTTCTTGAGTAGCATTTGGTTTACCAAACTTGATATTATCAGCAATCGTTCCATCAAAGAGAACAGACTCTTGCAAAACAATTCCGACATTTGAACGCAAGCTATCTAAATCAAATTCACGAATATCAGTTCCATCAAATTTAATTGCTCCACCATTAACATCGTAGAAACGGTTCATCAAGTTCATAACTGTTGTTTTACCTGAACCAGTTGGACCAACGAGGGCAACCATTTGTCCTTTTTTAACATCAATATTAACTTTTTTGAGGACTGGTTTTCCTGGAAGATATTCAAAATCAAGATTTTCGATTTGAATTCCGTCTTTAATCGTATCAAATTTCTTACCATTTTCAGGACGAACTTCTTCTGGTTCATCAAACATGACATTCAGACGAGTTGCCCCTGTGATGGCAAGTTGAAGTTGACCAAAGTTTGATGAAATTTGCATGATTGGGTTGTAGTAACTTTGAACGTATTGAACAAAGGCAACCAAAAGCCCTAAACCTGTGGCAATTGACATGCTATCATCGTTAAGAACATAGGCCGTTCCACCAAAGATAACAATGGCAATTGATAAAAGTTGGAAACCATTCATCAATGGGAAAATCATACCAGACCATGCTTGAGCAGCAAAGGTACGTTTTTTAACATTTTCATTGTGTTCCAAGAATCCATTAATAGAATCTTCTTGTAAACCTTCAACGATAATTGCTTTTTGCCCAGAGATTTTTTCATCCATATAGGCATTAAGTTGTGAAACTTCTTCTTGTTGTTTGTCTGTTGCTTTTTTCGATTGACGAATGATAATCACAGCAGATAAAATAGCAACTGGAGAAGCGGCAACTGTCAACCAAGCAAATGTCACATCTTTATTGAAAATCTGGATAATGACACCCACAAAGACCGCAGCATTTGAAATAACTGAAACGAGTGCTTGGTTTAAAGTATTTTGAATGTTATCCAAGTCAGATGTGAAACGAGCAAGGATATCACCATCTTGATGACGGTCAAAATATGAAATTGTCAAACGTTCAAGTTTACCAAACAAACCTTTACGCATGCGATTTGTTGAATGAGCAACGATACGGCTAAAGAGCAAGGTATAAATCAACATTGATACACCTGTTGCTACATAAACTGCAAGCAATTGCCACATTCCTTTCATGAATGTAGAAGTGCTGGCTGCATGTGAAGTTGCCACTGTTTTAAGTGTTTCTAAAGTTGTTCCTTTAGGAAGATTAGCAGTGATTTGGTCTTGTGCTGCTTGTGGCAAAGATTTCACAACTTCAGGAACATTGTGCCAATCTACTGTTTGGTGCATTTGTTGGCTTAATTGTTGAGCAATTTGTTGTAGTGCATCTTGGGATTGACCAGCATGTTGATGTGTAAAGAAGTCAGTCACATATTTAGTCAAATTAGTGATGGCGTCCCCCAAAAGTGATGGAGAAACAACCTGTAACCAAGTTGCTAAAATGATGAAAATCATAATTACAGCAAATTGGAGTTTATATCTTTTCAGATAGAGGTAAAAAAATCGGATGGCACGTGTGGTGTCAGACATTTTTCTTGTTGATTTGGTATTTTCCATGTCTTAGTCCTCCTGTGCTTTCTGTGTGTCGTAGATTTCTTGGTAAATTTTATTCTCAGCAACTAATTCTTGGTGAGTTCCTTGACCAACAAGTTTTCCTTGGTCAAGAACCAAAATATTATCTGCATGAACCACTGATGAAATCTTTTGAGCAATAATAATTGTGGTTGTGTCTTTAAGGTCTTTATTCAAAGCTTCTTGAACAAGTTTTTCAGATTTAGCATCAAGGGCTGATGTTGAGTCATCTAAAATTAAGACATTTGGATTTTTAACAACTCCACGTGTGATTGAAAGTCTTTGCTTTTGACCACCTGAGAAGTTATTTCCGCGTTCTTCAACTTCAGAATCATATTGACCATCTTTAGTTGTAATAAATTCTGCGGCTTGGGCAATGCGTGCAGCACGAGTCATTTCTTCATCAGTTGCATCGGCTTTCCCTTGTTTAATATTTCCAGCAATTGTTCCTGAGAAGAGAATGGCTTTTTGAAGAACAATAGAAATATTTTTCTTCAATGTCCCACGACTAACTGTTTTAAGATCTTTTCCACCAACTGAAACGGTACCTTCTGTTGGGTCAAAGAGTCTTGGAATCAATTGTGCCAATGTAGATTTACCAGCACCAGTCGCTCCGACAATCCCAACCATTTGACCAGGTTCTACTTCAAAGCTAATATCTTTAAGTGTTGGTTCTTCATCATTAGGATAAGAGAATGACACATGGTCAAATTTGACAGAACCTGAAAGAACTTCATCTTTAGCATTTTCATCAAATTTCATGGCTGGATCAGTATTTAACACTTCATTAATACGACCAATTGATACCATACCACGTGAAGCAAACATTGAAATCATACCACCCATGATAATGGCAAACATAATCATTCCCATATAAGTCATGAATGTAGCAATCCCACCAATACTATCTTGGGCAACTGTTGTTGACTCTGTTACAAAAGTTGAAACAAAGTAAATAGCAAGCCAAATTGCTCCTTGAGCAATCACAGTAAAGAGTGGAATCATTGCTGAGAAGAGTTTTCCTACTGCCCAGTTATGATCGTAAAGTTCATCAGAAGTTTCATCAAAATCTTTGATTTGATTTTTTTCTTGAACGAATGATTTAACGACACGTGAACCACGCAAGTTTTGTTTAGCAATGGCGTTAATACGGTCCATCAATTTTTGGAAAGCCATAAAGTGAGGGCCCATGCGTCCCATTAAAACGGCTGTGACTAATACGATTAAAACAATTAAAAGAACTGTAATCCACCATAATCTTGGAAGAGTCGTGATAGAAAGAACAACCGCACCAATCAAAAGGACTGGAATCCGCATCAAAATTTGGAAAACCATCATCATCAAGTTTTGAACTTGTGTGACGTCATTTGTCATCCGAACAACAAGGTTTCCGGCATTGAACTTTTCAACATTTTCATAAGAAAATGTATTGATTTTTTTGTAAGTCGCTTCACGAACGTCTGCTCCAATTTCTTGGGCAATACGTGCCGCTGAAAGTGTACTAAAGATAGCAAAAATTATCCCTATCCCAGCAACAACCAAAAGCTCAACTCCATATCCTGAAACCTTGTCAGCCATTTGATGACGGCTATAAGTTGTTGATGACATTACGGTCATAATTCGTTTCATGATTTGGGGCTGGTAAAGCTGTACTCCTGCATAAATAAAGGTTGAAACGATTGAGAATAAGGCAACCCATTTATGCTTCATGATTGATTTGAAAATCATAAAATTCCTTTCTAGAGTTAAATAATGTAAATAAGTTTACATTAAATTGAATTTTCAATTTCATTTTACTTCAAAATAATTTCAATAAATTTTTTGAGAAAATAATTATAACATTATTTTTTTTAGTAAACAAGCATTAATTGTTAATGCTGTTAAATATTACAATAGTTAGTTTCAAAAAAGATAAACTAACAAAAATATTGTAACGCTTTTCAAAGTTTAAGTCAACAATTTGCGACGAATATTTTTTACCTTCATTCCTTATTTTGTAACTTAAATTTTAATTGTAAATTATTTATTAGATTCATCTTTTTTATTTGCTTCTAAATTTTCAATAATTTCATCGACTCTAGACCAAGATTCAAAAGCAAGTCGCATATTTTCATGACCAATTTCTGTCAAGCGGTAGTATTTACGACGGCCACCTTGGCTTTCGTCTCCCCAATAAGAACTGATAATCCCATCCTTTTCAAGTCTTTTAAAGATTGTATAGAGCGTGGCTTCATTAAGCTCCATTTCTCCATTTGAGGCTTCTTTGACTTGCTTGATAATGCCATAAACATAATTATCCCCTTGTTTTAAGACATTGAGCAAAATGACATTGGTTTGGGCGCGTAACATTTCCTTTGGTATTTCTGCCATTCTTTTTCCTTTCTATCATTTTAAACAAAGTATATTATACTTCACATTACTATGTAAGTCAAGGTACTTGAATTTTTTATATAATTATTTTATTTTTGACTGATTTCTACTACATTAATATAGTAGAAAGTGGGTATTTTTATATAAATTAGTCAGCCCTTATTTTTTATTTATATTTTGTGAGCCCTTGTTATAAAAGCATTTTTTGGCAATAGATACAAACTTTCATTCAAAATTTTGTTATAATGGAATGATGTAAATTTGGGAGGATTCATATGGCAGCTTCAAGTACAAACAATCTGAAACTCGCTGAAAAAGGAGTTTGGGTTTCTATTATCGCTTATATTGTTTTATCCATTGGACAAATTGCTTTTGCAGCAATTGTGCATTCTAGTGCTCTTCAAGCTAATGGTTTTAATAATGTGACTGATATTATGGGAAATATTGCAATTTTGATTGGTCTTCGACTTGCTCGAATTCCAGCAGATAGTGATCATGTTTATGGTCACTGGAAAATTGAATCAATCGCTAGCTTAATTTCTAGTTTTATCATGTTTTTCGTTGGTTTTGAGGTTTTAAGAGAAACAGTTATGACACTTCTTTCTGGTAAAGAAGAAGCCATAGACCCACTGGGAGCTCTTGTTGGTCTATTCTCAGCTTTTGTCATGCTGGGCGTTTATCTTTATAATCGGGCATTGGCTAAAAAAACGAACTCACAAGCGCTGTCAGCAGCAAGTAAGGACAATCTCTCTGATGCGGTGACTTCTATTGGAACTGTGGTTGCTATTTTAGCAAGTAGCGTCGGCTGGGAGTGGCTTGATACTGCGATGGCTGTAGTTATTTGTGGTTTCATTTTAAAGACTGCTTATGATATTTTCCATGAATCTGTTTTTAGTCTCTCTGATGGTTTTGATGAAAATCTTGTCGAAGAATATCGCGAAGCAATTTGCTTAGTTCCAAAGGTAAAAGGGGTTAAGCTTGTCCGAGGTCGTTCTTATGGAAGTAATATTTTCCTTGATGTAGTGGTTGAAATGTCTCCTGATTTAAGTGTTTTCGAGAGTCATGAAGCGACCGAGTTCATTGAGAAAATGTTAATTGACAATTATGGTGTTTATGATGTTGATGTCCACGTTGAACCTGCTGCCTTACCTGAAGAGGAACATTACGCCAGTCGCTCACTTGAACTTTTGGCAAAAGAAGAACAGTTTTTAAATCTGGAAAATTTGGACAAATTAACTGACAGTACTTTTCAAGAAATTCTTGCTGATGGAAAAATCATCAGTGCTTCTGATAAATTGATAGATTTTGCAAAAATTACTGACGAAAATTCTGTCAGTAAAAATAATGACTCTAAAAATTCATTGACAAGTCTGTCAGTAATTCCATTAGCAATAAATCACTATAGTAGTTCACAAGTCAGCAAGAAAACATTTATTTTAACTTATGATTACTGGAAAAATGAACAAAATTTTGTGGTTACAAGTATCTGGCGACGCAATGACTATTGGCGCTGTATTTATAGACAGACAACTTTAAAAAGAGAGGAAAAGTGACTATGACCAATCTTCAGCAAAATCAGGAACAAATCATGACTTCTTTAACTGATTTATTTAATAAGATTGATGCCTATTACAAGCCACAAATGGAGGCTGAATTCTCAAATATTTCGTTATCAGAAATTGAAACGATTGAATTTATTGCTAAAACCCCTTATCCAAATGTGACCAAATTAGCTCATCATCTCTACATGACACGTGGTGCTGCCAGTAAAATCGCTAAAAAACTGCTCAAAAAAAATCTCGTTGAATCTTATCAAATTCCTCAAAATAAAAAGGAAATCTATTTTCGCTTAACAAAAGAGGGTCAAGAAATTAATGACCGTCACGAAAGTTTGCACCAAAAATTTTCAGAAAAGGATCAAGTTATCTTCGATGAATTAACTGATGAGTCTGTCAGCAATATTTTAGAATTTCTCAATAAATACAATAATCATCTTGATTCTGCTATTCGGAATAATATTGAAAAATAATTCTGTCAGTAAATTAATTTTTACTGACAGTTTTTTTTGTTTATTTTTTGTTGACACAGAAAC
Organism: Lactococcus sp. S64; assembly: GCF_016516525.1. Classification (NCBI taxonomy): domain Bacteria; kingdom Bacillati; phylum Bacillota; class Bacilli; order Lactobacillales; family Streptococcaceae; genus Lactococcus; species Lactococcus sp. S64. Next base: position 179,759 of record NZ_JACVUQ010000004.1, read on the forward strand.
AATGTTATGATATACTATTTTTGTTTCCAAGGAAACTGTGTAGAAAAGTGAAATCACAAGTCTATAGATTTCACTTTAGCAGACGCAAGTCTGCGCAAAAAACTTCCTAAGAAATCATCATCAATTATTGTAATTGAGTTCAGACCGCTAGAAGTTTATGAAAAAGACAAAATTTTGAACCTGCCTGTTGGGTAGAACCACCAATTTTTCTAAATTTCATCGCTTCAACACAGTCGGGCTCATATCTTATGGAGGTTTTACCTATGAAAATTAATAAACACGCCCTCACTTTTGGGCTTATCACCACTTTCCTGACAGGACTTGGTTTTACAATCATCTCACCAGTCGTTCCTTTTATGGTCGCACCTTTTGCTAATGCTCATGACCAAGCACTCATTGTCACTAGTTTAATGGCAATCTATGCACTATGTACTTTCTTTGCCGCTCCTGCTCTTGGTTCTTTATCAGACCGCTTTGGTCGTAAACCTATCTTACTGATTTCTTTAGCTGGCTCTGCTCTTGGTTATCTTATCTTTGGCTTAGCTGGTAGTCTCTGGATGCTTTTTCTCGGACGAATCATTGATGGTTTAACTGGTGGAAATATCGTGACCCTTTTTGCTTACTTCGCTGATATTACTGATGAAGAAAATCGAACTAAAGTTTTTGGTTGGACAGCCGCCGCTGTTGGTGTTGGAACAATTTCTGGCCCAACAGTTGGAGGACTTCTAGCTCATTTTGGCAATTCAGTTCCCTTTTACTTCGGCGCCCTAATCTCAATCGCCAATCTTCTTTACGGTGCATTCGTAATGAACGAGAGCTTGCCCGAAACTCATCGCACACGTAATTTTTCCCTTAAACAACTCAATCCTTTCACTCAACTTTTTCAGCTCTTACGCATGAAAAATCTCAATCGTCTGCTCTTTGCCGGTATCTTACTTTGGCTACCAAATGGTGCACTCCAAGCAATTATTAGTCAATTTTCATTAGATTCTTTTGCTTGGACGCCTGTATTAATTGGTCTAGCCATATCCATCATGGGTTTAATGGATATCTTGACTCAAATCTTTATCATGCCAAGACTTCTAAAATTAGCTAATGAAGATAAACTCATCCGTTTGGCACTAGTCTGCGAAATTATTGCTTACCTTCTTTTCGCACTTTCTGCTTTTTCTAAAATGTGGCCCTTCTTCATTCTGGCAATGTTTATCTTTGCTTTTGGAGATAGTATTTTTGGAACTGCCTTTAACGGTAAACTTTCAAAATCAGCGACTTCTTCCGAACAAGGTAAACTTCAAGGTGGAAGTCAAGCACTTCAAGCACTTACTCGCGTGATAGGCCCTTTAATTGGTGGACAAATCTATATCAGCCTTGGTCATTTCGCTCCAGCACTCATGGGATTTATCTTTCTAATTATCGCTCTACTTGTGCTATCAAAAACAAAGTCAGACCAAGAATGAATAAAAAAATCACCTCAAAAAGGTGATTTTTTATTTATTATAATTTTTCAGAAATTTCTTTGATTGATTTATCAACGTCAGCCTTTTGGCTATCAATCAAAGCAACACGTGCTGTGATTTGCTTGATTGCCATTTCGATTGAACGTTTCAAACCTTGATTTTCTAATTTTGGCTCAAAGAAAGCTTTATATTCTGCTAATTTATCAGCAGTTTTAAAAGTATTTCCTGGATAGATAACAAATTTATCATAACTCATATCTCCACCCAATTTTTCTTCAAGGAATGCCCAGTTTGCTTTTTCCCAAGCCCAAGCAGCATCTTGTGAGAAATCATTGCGCAAAAGGTAGAACCAAGAGAAAGCAATATCTTGTGGCTTAACAATATCAGCATTTTTGAAGCTTTCAAGCAATTCAGCAATGACTTTTTCATCCTTGATTAATGCGACAGCCCCTTCAAGCTCACGTTTAAATTCTTGCAAGCTAGTTTTAACATAAGTTTCACGATAAGTTTTAACCAATTCAGCAGAATTTGTCGTCTTAATTTCATTATTTAAAACAATTGGACGAATATCAGCCGGAATTCCTGCTAGATTTTCTTTATGTGCTGCAAAGATTTGACTGGCTTTTGCTTTGGCATCTGCATTCTCAGCATACAAAGTCTTACTCAAAACAATTCCACGAAGGCTCTCATCACCAGCAGATTCGCCAGCAACTTTATCCCAACCTAAGCGAGCATAGTTTTTAGCGAAAAGTTTTCCTACCAAGCTTTGGAAAGCTTTTTCAGTTTCTGAATCTTCATCAACAAAAAGTTCCAATTCGCTAATGAGTTGACTCAAACCAGTATTGACAAGGTAAGATTCTTCATTAGTAAATGCCGGCAAGATATTTACGACATCAGCATAAGAAATTACACCTGCTTTAGCCAATAATTTACGATCTTGCAAGATTTGGAATTTAGTGACATTCTCCAAAGTCTCAACTTCTGAGAGGAGGTCTGTTAACAATTGTCCTTTGTAATCAATAATGTAATGAGCCATATTTGCATCATTCAAAAAGAGGGCTTTACCATTATTTTTTGATTTCAAAGCAGCAAAACCAGGAATTTCAACTTTTTTAGAAGAAAGTAAGTCTGGCAATCCTGACCAATTTGTATTCAAAGGAACATTCCACAAACGTCCTTTATCAGCACCCTCACCAACGAAGAATTGTTTTTGACTCAAAACTAAAGTATCATCAATGACTTCGGCAGTAACGACAGGGTATCCTGGTTGGTTAACCCATGAATGCATGAAAGCTGCCACATCTTTTCCAGAGACTTCAGCCAAGGCATCCCAAAGATTATCTCCGACTGTATTTCCATATTGGTGGCGTTTGAAGTAAAGAGCTAAGCCAGCAGCAAAATCTTCATCTCCAAGCCATTTACGAAGCATAACCATCAAACGTGAACCTTTGGCATAGACGATTGCTGGGTCAAAGAGCGTTCCAATTTCATCTGGGTGAGTCACTTCAACGTGGACAGATTGGACTCCATCAGTTGCATCACGATTCAGTGCCATATTGGCTTCCGAGATTGAGAATGATTCCCAAACGTTCCAACTTGGTTCCAAAGCATCCATACAAACATATTCCATGTTGTTGGCAAATGATTCATTGAGCCACAAATCATCCCACCATTGCATTGTTACAAGGTCACCGAACCATTGGTGTGCCAATTCGTGTGCAATAACGGTTGCTACATATTGTTTGCTTTGAATGGTTGCATTTTCAGGGTCAACAAGCATGCAGACTTCACGATAAGTGATACATCCCCAGTTTTCCATTGCTCCTGCCGAAAAGTCAGGTAAGGCAATGTGCCAACTGTGTGGGAGTGGATATGGCGTTTTATAGTAATCTTCATAAAATTCAATTGAACGAATAGCAATATCAAGTGGGAAATCAAGCGCAGCTTCACTATGAGCTTTAGTTGCAAAAGCACCTACTTCAACACCAGATTTTGTTTTTCCTTTTTTAAATTGAAGTTCACCGAATACAAAAGCCAAAAGGTAAGAACTCATTTTGACAGTACGTTCAAAAACGTGAATTCCGTTAATATTCAAGAGTTCTGGCATGTTTGAAACAATGATGTCGCCTTCTTCTTCATCAAATTTTACTGACAAATCGAAGGTTGCTTTTGCTTCTGGTTCATCAATAGAAGGAAAGGCTTGACGAGCAAAATGGCTTTCAAATTGTGTACCAATGAGCATTTTCTTTTCGCCATTGACTTCATAGTATGAAGGGTAAATTCCCATCATGTTGTCAGTCAATTCAGCTTCATATTCAAATGAAACAGTCACGCGCCCTGTTTCACCAATTTTAACAACGATTTCTTCATCTTCTTCATTTTCAATGAAGTTTGTGTCGACACTAAAAGCACGAACTTTACTAAAGTGTAAACCTTTGGCATGAAAGGCAATAACACTATCTTTTGCTTCCCCAGTAATTGCCACTTGACCTTTTATTTTCTTGGTTTTACGGTCAATATCGAGGAAAATCTTATAATTTTCCGGAACAAAAGTTTCAATTAAACGTTTTACAGCCATGTTTTCTCCTAAATATTCAGTATTAATCTAATTATATCAAATTGAATAGAAAATTTCGAGTACAAAGAAAAATTACATCTATTCTTTTTACTACTAAAAAAGCTGCCTGTTGACAGCTTATAAATAGAAGACAAGCATCAATTGCAATTATCCCCTATTTTGTCAGTTATAACTATTTAGTAGCTGCTAGTGCTTTTTCATAATTTGGTTCATCAGAAAGCTCTGACAAAACTTCACTATAGACAATTTGACCATTTTTCACAACAAAGACGCTTCTGGCAAGACGTCCTTCAAGAGGACCACCATTTAAAATAAGACCATAAGCCTTTCCAAAAGTTCCATCATCAGCAAGAATTGTCATGTCAACACCTTCGGCTGCACACCAATTTTTTTGCTCATCTGCTGTATTATTTGAAATACTCAAAAAGTCAATTTCAGAATGTTTTGCTGCTTCAAGATTAAAATGTTTGGTTTGAAGTGAACAAACTCTAGTATTAATATCAGGAAAAACACTAATCAAAACAGGTTTTTCAAGTTTTGATAATTTAATTTTATTTCCTTTTAAATCTGTCAGTTCAAAATCAGGTGCATCACCACTTATTGTCGGATTTAGTGTTGCTATTTTTTCACCATGAGATGTGATATTCATTGTCATTAATGCTCCTTTGTTAATCTTTATGACTTCATTTTATCATATAATCTCAACTCATTTGGCTCTTATTGCTCATATTTTACTGTTAAATATTGACTTTCTAAAGGACTTGGAAGTAAAAGTGAGTCATCTTCTGATTTCACAAATTGATAATTGATTTTTGGAATTATTACTGTATGTTTCATGCTAGGCTCCTCCTTTTGATAAATAAAAGTATATCAGTAAAAACTTTAGAAAAACTTAGCTCATTCTCAAGTATAACTTAATAAAAAAATTACTGACAGATTTTTTTAGCACCTATTATTCTGCTAAAATTTCTGTCAGTAAATTTATTTTAGAACTGTGAAGTTATGATTCACACTTGCCTCAATTATCGGATGTTTCTTCAAATAATCAGCAATCAATTCGGTCATATCAACAGTAATTTCTCTAACAATCTTGTCCGCAGAAAACATTGGATAATTTCCACCCCCAACTGCGCGATATTGATTGACGACAATTTCTAAAATTTCGTCATCTTTTACCTGATGCCCCTTGAAATTTAAACGTACAATTCGCTGACCAATTTCTTTTTGCAAATCGATAGCATATTCAACTCCTTCATACATATCATAATTATAATATTCAGGTTTTGGTTCAATAAATCGTGGACTAAAAACAATTTCGCCACTTTCGTCAAGTTCAAGATGTTCCGCTGTCCGCTCTAAGGCAGCCTTTAAATCTGCACCTGTCACTCTTAAAACAGCTAAAGTGTTGGGATAAATATAATTTGTCAGAATCGATCTCATCGTAATTTCTTTTGCAAAACCCTTCGCTTCATTATTAAAAAGTGCAGTCCCAGAAATTTCGGTCCCTGTCGCTTCCATTTGTATTTTATTAATTAATTCAATATAAGGATGTTCAATCAATCGAGCAGTCATTGGATCACGAATAATCATTTCTCCATGAACTTCTCCCATTGGCTGGTCTAACCAATCCTCTGCTTCTTCACTCACAACGGATATCAGCTGATTGACCTCCGATGAGACTTTGCAATTCTCCGTTTTATGAAGTCTAGCGTTTGAAGCCACAACTTTTTTATGATTGTCTAATTCAAGTTCTATTTCCCCAACAAAAGCACCACGATAGCCTGGTTGAATAACTGGAACTCCAAAAAGATGGTCAGCAATTTCACGATGCTGGTGTCCAGTCACTAAGGCATGAATGTAATCTTTATACTCTTCAACTAACTGATAAGCCTCATTTTCCCCTGTCAAACTTTCTGTCGGAAGACCTGTCTGTAAATCTCGCTCAAAGCCTCCATGATATGCAACAATCAAAAGGTCAACTGATTGGCGCAAATCGGGCAGAATATCTTTTGCAGTTGTCAGAATAGATTGGAAAGTCAAATCTTCGATAATTGACGGTTTTTCCCAATGTGGAATATATTGTGTCAAAAAACCAACAATTCCAATTTTCACCCCCTGCGCTTCAATAATTTTATAAGCAGGGCCAAAAGCAGGTTGACCTTCATTATTCAATACATTCGCAGCCAAAATAGGATAATTTACCTGATTAACATAACTTTTTAAATAATCAATCCCATAATTAAACTCATGATTACCAAGCAATCCCACATCATAACCAAAAGAATTAGTGACATTGACCAAGTCTTTAATACCGCGACTTGATTTTTTAGCTAGATAATAAGCCAAGGGTGAACCTTGCAATAAATCACCATTTTCAATTTTTACAATAATTTCACCCTGCTCTTGAGCCACTGCTGTCAGTTCATCTATTTTAGATTTGGCTTTGGCCATTGAAAAAGGCAAATTCATTTCTCTTTCGGTGAAGTTTGTTGGGAGAACAAAACCATGTAAATCACTCGTTTCTAGAATTCTTATTTTCATATTATTTATCCCTTTGCTAATTTTTTCCGAATTCTTGATGAAATGAGTTCAACAAGGATAATTAAAACTAAAAGTCCCAACAAAATTGCACCAACGGCTGACCATTTATAACCAGACATTGCAAAACTCAATGGCGCACCAATTCCACCAGCACCAACTAATCCCAAAATAGCTGCATCACGCAGATTCATATCTAAACGGTAAAGTAAAATCGAATATAAATCTGGTAATAATTGGGGTAAAACTCCAAAACGAATTTTTTGAAATGTTGTTGCACCAGCTGCGTCCATAGCTTCAATAACACCCATATCCAAATCTTCAATAGCTTCAATAAATAGTTTTGCAATCATCCCAATTGACTCAAAACCAAGCGCCATTACACCAGCTGAAGAACCTAAACCAACGACTGGAATAAATAAAAGGGCATAAACAAAAGAAGGAATTGTCCGAATCGCCATCAAGACAAAACGAATCAGATAAGCTAACCAATTCGGAACCAAATTAGTCGCTGCAAGAAAAGAGAGTGGAATGGCAACAATTGCACCAACCAAAGTCCCAAGCAAACCAATTGCAAAAGTTTGTAGCAAGAGATAGGGTAAGCCAGTTTCAGTTAGGTTAAACATTAAACTGGTGTCTGGATGGAAAATCCCTGTGAAAATATTTTTGGCGATTAAAGCTCCATGTTCTGAAACGCCATGATAATGGACGACTGAAGTCGACCAAATCGAAACTGCTAATAAAACAATAAATATCAAAAGATAATAAAACCAGTTTTTAGGTCTATGATTATATTCTTCAATAATTTGTGAATTCATTTTTCCTCTCATTCCTAGGCAATTTTCTTACGAATTAATGCGCTGATTGAATCAATAATCATGACTGTAGCTAGAATAGAAATTAAAATCATACCAACAGAGGAAAAATCGCGAAAATTCACTCGGTCATTTAAGATATTTCCTATCCCTCCAGCCCCAACATATCCCAAAATTGCAGCATAGCGGACATTTCCCTCAAATGCATAAAGAGCAGTTGAAAGATAAGTAGGTAGGACTTGAGGAAAAACAGCAATGAAAAAGGCTTTTAAAGGACTGACCCCTAAAGCTTCTGCCGCTTCAAAAGGTCCCATATCAACGGTTTCAATCACCTCAAACAATTGTTTTCCTATGAAAGAAAAGGTAAATACAAAAATTGCAACAACTCCAGCAAAAGTTCCTAGACCAAAAATATAGGTTGCAATTAAAGCCAAAACCAAAGTTGGCAAAGTTCTTGCTAGCATAAAAATCAAACGAATGATGCCATTAACAAAACGATTTTTAAGGATGTTATTTGCCGCTAATATCGCAAATGGAACTGACAAAATTGCTCCAAGTAAGGAAGCAAAAAAGCTCATCTTAATCGTATCTAATAGTGGGGGAAGAACTTTATGAAAGTAAGCCCAATTTGGGGGAATCATACTTGCTAATTTTTGAAAAAAGAGACCACTTCTGCTAAGCGCACTAAAATCAAAATTTGTAAGAATAACAGAAAAAGCAATCAGTAAGATGATAATTAACCAAGTCAACCAAGTTCGACTGACTTTCTCTTCGACAACTTCTCCTGTAATAAGTTTTATTTTTTTAGGCTTAAAAATTTTATCGTACATTTAGGCCTCTTTTCTATAAACTTCATCCAAAATTTCTTTGGTTACCTCTTGTGAAGGACCATCATAAACAATTTTCCCTTTTTTTACAGCAATAATCCGCGAAGCGTATTCTAAAGCAAGTTCAACATGGTGAATATTCAGTAAAATTGTTTTATTGAATTCTTCATTAATTCTTTTAAAATCATCCATTACTTCTTTAGCTGTGACTGGGTCAAGTGCTGAAACAGGTTCATCAGCGAGTAAAATTTCACTTTCTTGACTAAGAGCACGAGCGAGTGATACACGTTGCTGTTGTCCACCTGAAAGTTGATCTGCTCGGATATAAGCTTTATCTAAAATTCCTACCTTATTCAGAGAATCTAAGGCAACAAGTTTATCTTCTTTTGAAAACAAACCAAAAATGACCTTAAATAAACTCATATCTGGTACACGAGCAAACATTACATTTTTCAAAACCGTCACTCTAGGAACTAAATTATAGGATTGAAAAATCATTCCCACATGTCTCCGAAATTTTCTTAACTCTTTTCCTTTAAGTCTTGACACTTCTGTATCATTCACAATTAACGATCCTGAAGTAATATCATTTAAACCATTAACACAACGAATCAGAGTTGATTTTCCTGCTCCCGATGTTCCAATAATAGCTACGAATTCTCCTTGATTGATTTGTAAATTAACATCCGTCAAACCTTTTGTGCCATTTGGATAAATTTTTGACACATTTTCAAATTTTATCATTACTTCTCCATCCTTCTTCACTAATGAAGGCTTTTTAATTAATATTAGTCAATTTCCACAAAAAGAGTCTGGAACTCATTGAGTAACCCAGACCCTTATTAAATGATTTATTTGTTCATTAGTTGGCTTTACTCATTGAATTTGCCACTTTAATGGCTGTTTTATAGTCAGCTTTTGTTGAATCAACATAGCCATCATGTGAATAAATGGCAATGACTTTCTTTCCTTCATCAGTTTTAGCCATATCTTTAATTGCTGCTGAGAGTGCTTTTTTGAAGTCGGCCGTCATGATTTTTGATTTTTCTGAAACCATGATTCCATCATTGGCAATGGCAGGTGTCACACCAATCACATTTGTATCATCCCAAATACTTTCTTTTGCACCGAAAGTTGTGGTCCACTTAGTAGCGTCATCCATTCGTGCATCAGCATATTCTGGCATTACATCAATTTGACCTGAAGCAAGTTGAGCCATTGCTGAATCATAAGAATCCATGGTAACTGTATTTTTTAAATCACGAATTGAATGTTTAAAGTTCTCAGTTAACCATTGCGAAGGATACATATAGCCTGCCGCAGATGAAGTTGATTCAAGCCCCCATTTTGCTTCGTTTAAATCTTTCCATGTCAAAGTTCCGTCGTTGGCTTCTTTAGCTAACTTTTTGCCCATTGGAGAATTACCAGCAATGATCAGCGAACGGTAAGAAGTCACTTCTTTATCGGTTTTAGTTGTTGGTTTGTGCTCATTCCAATATTTTGCAGAATCTGAGCCATCATTTGAAAGTCCTTTACGTGTTGCCATCAAGAGTGGAGTTGAACCATCTTGATACATGGCATAAGTTGTCGCTGACATTCCATAACCGACGTCAACTGAACCAGCATCAAGCCCTTCACCAACCGCTTGATAATTTGTACCAACACTAGTATCAATATTTTTTACTGTATAGCCTTGTTTTTTCAATTCAGATTTCAAAATATTTGCGATTGGTTTAGTCGCTGTGGTAATATCATCCGGATTTTTGGATGGAATAAATGAAATCTTTAAATTTGAAATGGTTTTGCTATCAGATTTTGATGCAGAGCTACTATTTCCACAAGCTGCAAGTAATGATACTGCAATTAGTGCACTTGCTGTAAGTCCAATGACTTTCTTCGATGTCTTTTTCATTATAAAAATGAATCTCCTTAAGATTTTTATCAATCGGTTGATGAATCGGTGTGCTTCACAAAATAATTCTAACCCATTTTAATTTATCTGACAATGACCTTTTTGTAAATATTCTGTTAACAGTTACCATTGTACGTAAATACCGAACTTTATTTTATAAAATTACATTATTTTGTTTTTTTATAGATTCATTTTTTATAAAATACAAAAAAAAAGTTTGCATTGTTTGTATATACCAAACTTTAGCTTGATGATGTATTGTTTGATAAGGCTGTCAAACTTTCTGCTATAATAAAGTTATGAAAAATTTAACTTTTACGGTCAACATGTCTGACCTTGGTTTAGAAATTCGTCTTCCATCAACTGCCTTTTTACGTATTTTTGATCAGAATAACGCACGTTTTGATTTGCAAAATGATGAGCTTTTCTTTTTACTAAAAAAAGGGCAGATTAAAATGATTGCCAATGATTTAGAATTAATTCCTAAGTTAGAATTTGATAAAGTCGTGATTTTAAATATGGCTGCCTATGATTTAGAGCTGGAATATCTAACGCAATATTTAGTTAATTTGGCTGAGGAAGCTGGCATTATTTTACGTGATAAAGCCGAGCCAATTAAAATTCCAAGCAATATCGAAAAAGCTTGTGCCACTTCTGCTGACGAGTTTTTGACTGCTTTAACTGCTTTTGGCATTAAATTAGAAAAGAAAAAAGCTTTTTCTCCTAAAGCACAACATCGCTGGAAAAAAGGACTTTCTGAAGTTGAATTTTTTGTTAATCGTTCCGACAGTAAAGCGACCATTATTTGGGAAAAATCCAATCAACTCGTGATAAAAGCCGGAGCAAAAATCGCCGAAAGCGGTGGAATGAAATCTGATGGTACACCAGGTTTAGCCTATCGTTTTACACAGACTTTAAGAGAAGAACAAAAAGCCAATTGGGATGCTAAAACATTCACAACTACTGAGGATATTGTCTTAAAATCAGTCAATGAAGTGGGACATTTCCTTTACTTCGCTGGAACAAATAGCTGGTTACAATTAGTTGATAAAGAAGGACGGACAATTCATGAATTATCTGTGGTCTAGTAATTTTTATTAAAAGATGACAATAGGACACCCAATCTGTGAAGTTCCCCTTGCTAATCTTTTTTTGTGGAGTTATAATATAGCAAAAGGAGGCGGTTACACGACTACTGCTTATCTGCTACTTGGCAATGACAAATCGCTAGAAACACCCGCGGGATTACCAATTGGAAAAATGTTTGCTTACAAAGAAATGGAAAAACTTTGGTTAAAAAAAGCTCAAGTGATAGTTGGCAATGACATTCAACTCCAAAAAATATATTTGTCCGAATTACTGACGAAAAAAAATGAAATAATTGATTATATCTTTTGTTATCCAGAGCTCAAACTTCATCTGAAAGAGCTTAAAGAAAGTTTTCCACAGACAAAAATATTAATGATTAATCAACTCTAAATAAAAAAAGTTACTAACAGAACTGTCAGTAACTTTTTATTTATTTCATGAGTTCATAGTAAAGTTGGCCCATATTTCCTTTAAAATCAAGGACTTCATCAGCAATTTTTACTTCAACAACTTCAATTTCATCAGCAATGGCATTATAATCGCTTTGTTGAAGGGCTAGGAAATCGTTGACTCCGTCAAATTCTTCAGTAAAGGTCATGCCATTTTGAAGTTTTCCAATTAATTTCATCATTAAACTTCTCCTTCTTCTATGTCTTCAAAAACGAGACTAGGTTTTGCATTTAAATCTAATCCTGCTTGAACTTTTTCTAAACCTTTTTTCCATTCGATATATGCTGCTGCTGCAATCATTCCAGCATTGTCACCACAGAGTCTTAAAGGAGGAATAATTAACTTTTCGTCAGTAATTTCTGCTGACAAACGTTCGCGTAAGCCTTGATTTGCTGATACTCCACCACCAATTATTAGCGTTTTTACTGGGTATTTTTCCATGGCTAATTTGGTTTTGGCCATAAGGACATCGACGACCGCAGCTTGAAAGGAAGCAGCTAAATTTTCTAAATCATCAGCAATCACGTCATTTCCTTTTTGATTTTCGTTATGAACGAGATTAATAAAGGCTGATTTTAAGCCTGAAAAGCTAAATTCTACTTCATGTGTGTTCATCATTGCTCGTGGGAAATTGTAAGTATCAGCTCCTTTGTGTGCTAATTCATCAATGACTTTTCCACTCGGATAAGTCAGGCCCATCACTCGACCAACTTTATCATAAGCTTCACCGGCAGCATCGTCACGAGTTTCACCAACTTTTTTATAGCTTCCTTCTTTTTCTACGTAAACAAGTTCAGAATGTCCACCTGAAACCAAAAGGGCCATAGCTGGATATTCAATGGTATCCACTAAACTTGCAGCCATCAAATGACCGGCCATGTGATTAACTGGAATCAAAGGAAGATGATTTGCCCATGCAAAAGTTTTTGCTGCCATGATTCCAACTAGCAAAGCGCCATTTAAGCCTGGACCTTCGGTCACCGCAACGGCCGTCAGTTGGTCAGCCGAAATTTCTGCTTCTTCAAGTGCTGCTTCAACACAAACAGTAATTTGTTCGACGTGATGACGGCTGGCAATTTCTGGCACAACTCCACCAAAGCGTTTATGACTATTGATTTGACTGGCAATGATATTACATAATAATTCATTTCCATTCTTTAAAATTGCCACTGAAGTTTCATCACATGAAGTTTCAAAGGCTAATATATAATTATCTTTCATTTTTAAAATTGCTCTTTTCTCATTAACAAAGCATCTTCAAGAGGTTTGTCATAATAATTTTTTCTTGTATGATAAATCTTAAAACCAAATTTTTCATAACATTTTTGAGCGGCAAGATTGGACTTCCGAACTTCCAAAAATAAAGTCCCACTAAATGTTAACACTTCTGTCAGTAAAAAACTCGCTAGTCCTTGCCCCTGAAAATCAGGATGAATAGCGATATTTGTAATTTCTAATTCATCCATTATTGTTGAAATTGCTAAAAGACCAACAATTTGCCCCTCTTCTTCTAGGAAGAAATAATCGGAATTTTCATTGATTATATCAGCTAAAATGTAAGCTTGTGTCCACGGTGATTCTTCGTAAGCAAGTGACAAAAGTTCATAAATCTGAGCTGATAGGTTTTCTATGGTTGGAAAATATTTTTTATCTTCTAATTTTTCTTCAAAGTAAGAGAGATGTTTTAGTTTCATTTTTTCAATTTCTTAATCATCCAAATGGCATCAGCACCGTCTTCATAGTACTCTGGCAATAATTTGTCAGTGACAAAACCTTGCCTACGATAAAGTCCTTGTGCTTTAGTATTGTCACGACGGACTTCCAAAGTCATCTCATTTTTTCCGAGTGCGCTCATCAATACAATCAGTTGTTCAATCAAAGTTGAAGCAATTTGTTGTCCTTGAAAGGCTTTAAACACTGCGAGATTAGTGATATGTGCATCTTGACCATGGTGATTGATTCTAGTTCCAATAAAACCAATGACACTGCCAGAAATTTCGGCCACAATGAAAAAGGCTTCATCATTTTTGACAATTTCATGTTCAAAATGAGAGAAGGTCCATGGAATATCTCCATTGTAAACATCTCGTTCAATCGCAAGCAAAGCAACAATATCAACTCTGTCTGCCAATCGATAGTGAACACCTTCTCGGTCATGTTCAAGTTCAATGTCAGCCATTTCTAAATAACGACGAGGATTAAATTTTTTTCCACTAAACCCTTTGAACGTAGTCGTCAGGAGTGTTTTCAGCTTTTTCATGACTTTCCAACCATTTCTCTTCGGCCTCAACTTTTTTGAGGTAATTTGGCACAAAAGCGTGCACATTTTCAGGAGTTAATTTTTCAGCAATCTTAGCAATTTCATAGGCTGACGGGAGCTTTTCTAAACTGTCAGAAATGATTTGTTCTTCAGAGAAACCAGCATTTTGAATTGCTTCAACGAAATTATCAGTTTCTCCTGTGAAAATAATTTGTTCAAATGAAGAAACTTTTTCTGATAAATCAGCCAAAAATTCACTAAAATTGCAATGTTGATCCGCAATTATTTGCTGATCATTTTTATAAAGAGCTGCATAGGCATTTCCACGTCTTGCATCAATTATCGGAAGCACGTAAGCATTTTTGTCTTGAACACGATTAGCAATTGCCAATAAACTTGATAGACCAACAAGCTCTTTATTTAAGCTAAAAGCCAATGTTTTTCCAACTGTCGCAGAAAGTCGCAAACCTGTATAAGAACCAGGTCCTTGTGCTACCGCAATCCGGTCAAGTTCTTTGGCTTCAAGACCAACTTGAGCCATCAAAAAATCAATGCTTGTCATCAAAGTTGTACTGTGATTTTTTTTCAAATTTAATGTTACTTCACCAAGTAATATTCCGTCAGCAACCACAGCTACTGACAAAGCCTTTGATGAGCTATCAAATGCTAATATTTTCATTTTTTACCTATAATATTTCTGAAAGTATGTTATTTTTTAATTACTGATAGACTTTTACTGACAGCCACTTATCCAATGCGACCTATCTACAAATAATTTTTATCTTCTCTGTCATCAGTTCTACTTCCTTATATTTTACCACGCTTGCCTTACAAGTTCCACCATTATTTTTTAGGAAGCGCTTCATTTATAAAATTAATGAACTCAACTTTCCATTTCCTTGCAAATATGCTAAAATGATAGTAATTGCAAAGAACAGCAAACACGAACTATTAAGAAAGGAACGAGCTTTTGCTCGTGATTTATAGAATGATTTTTAAAGTTTTCTACCAAAAAGATAATACCCGCTCACCACGTCGTGAGACTACTGAGGCTCTTTACCTCGACCTTGATGTTGCTACTAAAGAAGAAGGAGTTATCCTTGCACGCGAACTTCTTGCTAAAAATACTGCCTACCATGTAGAGTTTATTGACTCACTTTCTGATGAATCTGTCGAATATGAAAAAGAAACTGGCGTATTTGAAATCACAAGCTTCTAAGACTGACTGGAGTATAAAGGAGAGCACTTTAGATTTTTGTCAAAAATGACAGCAATCTAAAGTGATTTTCTTGTACCTTTAAAATTCTGTCAGTAAATATTACATTAAAAAACCGAACTGACCAACTTGTCAGTCAAAAAATAAAATAAAAAATCCAAAGAATAGGAGAAACATGCCAAAGCAACTTAAAATAAAAGCTGATGAAGTCGCAGTTTACGCCATTGGCGGACTGGGTGAAATCGGTAAAAATACTTACGGCGTTGAGTATAAAGATGAAATTATCATCATTGACGCCGGAATTAAATTCCCAGAAGACGATTTATTAGGTGTTGACTACGTCATCCCTGATTATACTTACATCGTTGAAAATATTGATCGTATCAAAGGTCTCTTCATCACTCACGGACACGAAGACCACATCGGAGGAATTCCATTCCTCTTGAAACAGGCCAATATTCCAATTTATGCTGGACCATTGTCACTTGCGCTCATTCGTGGAAAGCTCGAAGAACACGGACTTTTACGTGATGCTAAACTTTATGAAATTCATGCAGATTCAGTCATTAAATTTAATCATTTAAGTCTTGACTTCTTCCGCACGACTCACTCAATTCCAGAACCTTTAGGGATTGTTGTAAATACTCCTCAAGGTAAAATTGTCGCTACTGGTGACTTCAAGTTTGACTTCACACCAGTGGGTGAACCTGCTGACCTTCACCGAATGGCTGAACTTGGAAGCGAAGGCGTTTTACTCCTTCTTTCTGACTCAACCAATGCTGAAATTCCAACTTTTTCACATTCTGAAAAAGTCGTTGGTGCAAGCATCATGAAAATTTTTGAACGTATTGAAGGTCGAATTATTTTCGCTTCATTTGCCTCAAATATTTTCCGTTTGCAACAAGCCGTTGATGGAGCAGTTAAGACTGGACGCAAAATTGTCGTTTTCGGTCGTTCAATGGAAAAAGCAATCGTGAATGGTTTGGAACTCGGTTATATCAAAGCTCCTAAAGGAACTTTCATTGAACCAAATGAAGTTAATCAATACGCTTCACATGAACTTTTGATTATGTGTACAGGTTCGCAAGGTGAGCCAATGGCTGCACTTTCAAGAATTGCCAACGGAATGCACCGTCATATTACCTTACAAATGGGCGATACGGTTGTCTTCTCATCAAATGCTATTCCTGGGAATACCCACGGTGTTAACCAATTGATTAACAAAATCGCTGAAGCTGGTGTTGAAGTTATTTATGGTAAAATGAACAACATTCACACCTCTGGTCATGGTGGGCAACAAGAGCAAAAACTCATGTTACGTCTCATCAAACCGAAATACTTTATGCCTGTTCACGGTGAATATCGAATGCTCAAAATTCACGCTGGACTTGCTCAAGATACTGGTGTCCCTAAAGAAAATTGTTTCATTCAAGAAAATGGTGACGTCCTTGCATTAACTGCTGACAGCGCAAGATATGCCGACCATTTCCCAGCCTCTGACACTTACGTTGATGGTTCAGGAATTGGTGATGTCGGAAATGCCGTTCTCCACGATCGTCATGAACTTTCAGAAGATGGAATTGTCCTTGCGGTTGCAACCGTTGACTTTGAAAAGAAAACCGTTCTTGCTGGCCCTGACATGCTTTCGCGTGGATTTATCTATATGCGTGAGTCTGGTGATTTGATTCGTAGTGGCCAACGTGTCCTTTTCAATGCCATTCGTGAAGCGATGCATGAAGAAAATGCAAATGAAGCTTCTGTGGCTCGTGCGATGCGTGAAGCACTCTCACCATTCCTTTATAAACAAACTGAACGTTCACCACTTGTTGTTCCAATGATTATGACACCTGATGAATAATATTTATTAATAAAAAAGGCTGAATATATAATGATTCAGTTTTTTTTATTGTCCTAAAGCAACACCTTAAAAATAAAAATACCTAAATAAAGCTCATTCCAACAATAGATTATACCAAGTAGAAATATATTCTAAGATTATAGTAATCATAGATAAATTTTACTTTATAAAAATTTAATGCTATTATTATAAAGTAATAAAAATGGAGAATAAATCTTATGAAAAAAACAATCCTTTGGTCAGCTACATTTTTGAGTTTATTTGCCTTAGCTGCCTGTTCAAATTCTAAAAGTTCTGAAAATCAGACCAAAAGAGAAAATACTTCTAGTTCTAAAGTTACCTCAAGTTCAAAAACTAGCAATAGTAAAAATTCTGCTACTCATTCTACGAACACTTCTCCTTCAAGCAGTCAAGCAAATACCAATAATTCTGAAAAAGTACAAAAAAGTTCTTCACCTTTATCTGGATATAGCGCTGAACAGGTTGAGTATGCACGCGTAACCGAAACCCTTCTAAGTTATTATAAATATGATTATCAACCTGTTTCTATCAGTGTTACTAAAAATGGAGCTAATCACCAAGTCTTTCCTTTTTCCGGTTCTGTAGTTGTTCCTCAGGACACAGTAACATTATCTTTTAGTTCTGATAATACAATGGCTGGGACCACTATTGTTACCTATAGCTCTAATCATAATGGGTCAATCAATTTTTATAAAGATCCAAATCATTACCATGACGAAAGATATCTTAAAGATTCTGCTTGGGTAAAAGAAGAATCTCAAAAACTATTGGACAGTAGCCAAACGCTTGCCATTCCAACTTCATTTGATGAACAAGCTGCTCAAATCATTTCTAAGATAGAAATTAAATAATAATAATTCATCTAATCTAAAAAATCTCTGATTATTCAGAGATTTTTTTGTATTCTTTGGTAAATCTTTGATGAAGTTCTTCTTTTTCTTCTTGACCAATAAAGGCGCCATCAATTGCGTAATGATTTATTTTTTCAAAATCAGAAAGAGAAAAATCTGGGTACCAAGCTGAGATTTTCTCATATTCTTTGCTTAAATTTGTAGCCGAAACCATTCGATTATCGGTATTTAATGTCACGTGTATTCCTTTGTCATAAAGTTCTTTAAAAGGATATTGCGCAAGCTCTGTCACCGCTTTTGTTTGAAAATTGCTAGTCGGAGCCATTTCTAAAACAATTTGTTTTTCAATCATCATTTTTTGTTCGGCTTCGGACAGATTTTTAGTCATAATTCCATGTCCAATACGACTTGCCCCCATTGCAATTGAATCTAAAATATTTTTCTCACATGCTGGACATTCTCCAGCATGAAGCGTCACATTGACACCCTTAATTTTTATATCATGAATCAAATCTACAAATTTTTCCTGTGGATAATTTAATTCATCACCCGCCATATCAAATCCGACAAAATGTTCATCAGGAATCTTATCAAAAAGTGGCAGCAGTTTTTGTAATTTTTGAATTGGTTCTTGTTTTAATCCACAAACGAGTGCATTTGCTCTTATATCAAAATCATTTTCTGCACGAGAAAGGCCGGCAATGACAGCCTCTACTGCTTCTTCAAGGGTTAGATTTTCTAAGAGATGTTGACTTGGAGCAAAACGGATTTCAATATATTTAATATTATCATTTGCTGCCTGTCTGACAACATCATAAGCAGCTAACTCTAAATTCTTATAAGTTTGCAAAAGTGGTAAGACGAAATCAAAACGTTGCAGGTATTCTAGCAAATTTTTTGTATTTTCTGGGGCTTGTGCCTTTTCTAAAATTTCCTCATCGGACATTGTCATATGAATTCCAGCATTTTTAGCGAGTTCTTTAATGACTGACAAGCTAAGCGAACCATCAAGATGGCAATGAAGTTCAACTTTTGGCATTTGAGCAATAATTTCTGATTTAAGCACGAGTTTCTTCCTTTTCTTTTTCATCCAATATTATTTTACATGATATAAAAGATTTCGAGCTATATAGCTCGAAGTCCTTCAAAAATGTATTTTTACTATTCTACGCTTTTTTGTGAGAAAAAGCAATTATCATCTTTACGCATTTATTTTATCTTGTGGATAAGATTTTTTTGGCTCAATTAAGCCATTTTTTTGTAATTATCCCCAATTTATCTTAACTTATTCACAGTTTTTGGGGAAAAAGTGAAGAAAATGTGGATAAACTTCTTAATTCTTAATAAAAAAACAAGCGGAATTTTTAATTTCCGCTTGTTTTTAAGATTAATTTCCCTCGACATTTTCCACAGCGATACTTTTTTGTATCAATTTTTCTTTGTCGAGGATAAAGTTGGCCGCAATTTTGACAGCTATAATAATATTTTATCTTCTTATCAATCACTGAGGGAGCATATCGTAAGCCACCAACTTGTGACAGAAGCCTTTTAAAATCAGCATCTCGATGTTTATAACCTCTTTTAGACCGATACAGATGATAATGAGTTAATTCATGAAGTATCACTCCTTCAAAATCTTTAAGTTCAGCCATTTTAGGATTAAAATCAAGATGTAAATCTTTGGGAAAGAAACGACCACCAGTCGTCCGTAGGCGTTGATTCCATTTTGCTTCGTGGTCAAATGATCGCTTAAAATATGTGAGTGATATTTCTTTTACTTTTGCTGTCAATTCTTGATTAGTTAACACTTTTCCTCCTTTGACAGACTCGCACAAACGACTGTCAGTAAATTTTACTGACAGCTTCGCTTAATGAAACTAGAATCAAAAAAATTTACTGACAGATTATTTTTCTCGTGGGTTCACTAAGGTTAAATTAATTTTCCCTCTTTGTAAATCGAGAGATTTAACCCAAACCGTTACGATTTGTCCTACAGCGACAACATCACTTGGATTTTTGACAAAAGATTTGCTCAAATCAGAAACGTGTGCCAAGCCATCATTTTTAATTCCGATATCAATAAAGGCACCGAAATCAACAACATTACGAACTACACCTTCAAGTTGTTGACCAATTTGTAAATCTCCAGCTGACAAAACATCTTGTCTTAAAATTGGGGCATCAAAACTATCACGCAAATCACGGCCTGGTTTTTGTAAATCATTGATAATATCAGTCAATGTTTCCTGACCAAGACCAAGTTTTTCAGCCATTTCAGGAATATTTACTGACGAAAGTTTGGTCAGCAATTCTTCGTTACTGACAGGTTTATCAGCGGAAATTTCCGCCAAAAGTTGTTCCGTCACTTTATAAGATTCTGGGTGAACACCGGTGTTGTCAAGGAAATTTTTACCTTCTGGAATTCTTAAGAAACCTGCCGCTTGTTCAAATGCTTTAGCTCCCAAACGTGGGACTTTTTTTAGTTCCGCTCTTGTTTTGAGTGCGCCATTTTCTTCACGATATTTTACTACATTCTGTGCCAAACTTTTATTAAGACCAGCTACGTGTGAAAGCAAACTAGGACTGGCTGTATTGACATTAACACCAACTTGGTTAACTACTGTTTCCACGACAAAATCAAGATTTTCTGTTAATTTTTTCTCAGAAACATCATGTTGATATTGACCAACACCAATGGCTTTTGGTTCGATTTTTACAAGTTCAGCCAATGGATCTTGCAAACGGCGTGCAATCGAAATTGCTGAACGTTTTTCAACAGTCAATTCTGGAAATTCTTCACGTGCCAACTCGCTCGCTGAATAAACAGAGGCTCCAGATTCACTGACAATCACATAATAAACATCAGAAAAATTATTTTCCTTGAGTACTTCTGCAACAAAACTTTCAGATTCGCGACTGGCAGTTCCATTCCCAATCGCAATCATATTCACACCATATTCTCGAATGAATTTTGCTAAATCTTTTTTCGCTTGAGCAATTTGACCTGCATTTGCTGGCTTCACAGGATAAATGACCGTTGTCATCAATAATTTACCTGTCTCATCAACAATAGCAAGCTTTGCTCCAGTACGGTAAGCAGGGTCAAATCCCATGACTACACGCCCTTTAAGCGGAGCCACCAATAATAAATTTTTCAAATTTTCGCCAAAAACTTCGATGGCAGAAGCTTCAGCTTTTTCTGTCAATTCAGTCCGAATACTACGTTCCATAGCCGGAATCAATTTTTTCTTGACAGCATCTTTAATCGCCACTTGCATCATTGGATTATTTTGAGCAGCAAAACGGGCGGCAAAATAACGTAAAATTTTATCTTCGTTATTTTCAAATTTTACTGACAGAATCCCCAATTTTTCACCACGGTTTAAAGCCAATACACGATAATTTGGTAATTCTGAAACTTTTTCTGAGAATTCATAATACATTTGAAAAACTTGCTTTTCATCAACGGCATCTTTTTTCAAACTACTTGTCAGTAAACTATTGTTTTTGATTTCACCAGTCAGCCATGAACGCAACCGTGCATCCTCAGAAATCGCTTCTGACAAGATATCCACGGCACCTTCCAAAGCTTTTTGAGGACTTGTAAAATTCTCATTGACAAATTTTTCAGCTTCTTCTTCAAGATTCGCTGAATTTTTTACAATCAATTGAGCCAAAGGAAATAAACCATTTTCCTTTGCAATCGTTGCTTTTGTGCGCCGTTTTTCTTTGTAAGGCAAATATAAATCTTCAACTTCTGTTAGTTTTTCAGCAGCCAAAATTTGTGCTTTTAGCGAATCAGTCAACTTACCAAGCTCTTCAATTTTTGACAAAACAGCCGTTTTACGTTCTGATAATTTTGTCAGTAAATTATCTTCATCAATAATTTTTTTGATTTCAACTTCGTCAAGTGAACCTGTTGCTTCTTTACGATAACGAGCAATAAACGGAACTGTGTTCCCCTCTGCCGTCAATTCTAATACTTTTTCAACTTGTGAATTGTTAATATTCAACAATTCAGCAATTTTTTTAACATTTTCCACTTAGAAATAATCCTTAACTAGTTTTTGTCATCAATTTTAAAGGACAGTGTCCTACCTCTATTTTACCAAAAAAGTCACAAAAAAATCGCTCCCAAACAGGAGCGATTTCAAAATGCAAATAAGAAATTACATCATTTTGTTGGCTTTATACCAATACTTATACACATTTAAATGAATCTAACCTTGCTACATAAACAACGCATATAAAAGTTATTAACATAAGATAGTTTAACATAACTTACTAACGTAGTTAAATACGTTGTTAAAAATTGCACCGCCGTGCGTAAAATTGAGAACCATGACCAGGCACTTATTTAGTGCTTTTTATTTTAAATGGTTAGATTATGACAGCAGTCGCTTGAAAGATATCAATTGCCTCTAACCATGTAACCAAATGCTTAGATGCATTTTTTAATCTTTTAGCACTTTCTAACTCATCCTTTTCATTCAAAACATCAATTGCTTTTTTATATAACTGAATTGCATTATTAATGGCTGTACGCATATTTACAATTCTTTTTTCAATGGTTGTAGACTCTGAAATCATGAGTACCCCCTTTGATATGCTCTCCCAATATTGTTGTTCTAAATCTACGAAAGAAAGTGATTCACTAGACTCAATTAATCTTGTATCATAACTTGACCCACTTAACACATCATCATATTCTATACCTGGAGTACTAACAATTGTTTTCAAATCCTCAAAAGTTATATAACTTAACAATGGAACACTTGTATATCTCTGTTTTCTTCGTCCAAACGTTGGCGATAAATCAAATTTAGTTTTTTGAAACTTACGCAAAGTATTAAACCAGCCAGAACTGACAAACTCACAATCTAATATTGAAAATAAAATAGAATTCATAAATGTATATCCTAATATTATTTTGAAGCCAGCTTGATTTAACCTGTAGATTGTGTATAACATATTTCCAAGATTAGAAGAATCCATCTCTTCATAGTTACTTTCTGATTTATTTTCATAACAAAAAGTAAGATATATATAATCTTTTTCAACTACAGTATCATTGATTTCTTCTATAAATTCATCAACATTGGTTTTGTTAGAAAAAAAAGAATAATCTACTAGTAAAGATAAAGCGTAATGATCAAATTCAAAGTTTTCTAAACAATGATTATAAATATCAATTGAATAATCAAAATGCCAATCTACATTGTCAATATAAAAACCTGGAGTTATCAGCGTATTAGAGATATTCCTACTATTTGTAGAGTGCTCATTAATATAGTCCATTATAGAGTCACTTTTTCTACGCCAATCTCTTCGAGCTATATTAGAGGGGTATGTTTGCAGTTCTCCCAGCTTTTTTAGTAACCCTTCATCATAAACAGAAAAATAGAATTGGGGGTCCAAAAAAGTATTGCTTTTATTCAATCCTTCCGTACTTAATACATAATCTATAATAGAAGATAACTTTTCATCATTAGGAGAAAAAATCGCACCTTCCAATCCTGCAGTTGATAAACCCTCAGTTATTTTTCTGCCTTTAGCCGCTCCATGTTGAGCAAGTAACTTAGTCATATAATTCCCTTTCTTTGAGCCCTTGCATTAAAGTGTTAAATGCTTCAACTGAGCCAAACCTTAGTTCCTCTTGGACCTGTATCATTTTTTTTATTATAAGAAGCAATCTAGAGGTAAATTCATTTTCACCAACAGTCTCATAGTAATCGTCTTCAATTTCCCTCTCAAATCTCTTAAGTAACTCTACGTGTGGTATGTGATTTTGAATCATTGCACCGCTTCTCATCTCATTTACTATTTCACCCAGTGGATTATAGCCAATCAATATTTCCAATGCTACAATTCCTAGAGAATACAAATCACTTTTAAATGTTGATAATTTAGCATTTCCTACAAACTGTTCTGGAGATGCATATTGAAATTTCCCCAGAATCATACTAGATTGTGTCGCCGGATTGTCATCAGATATCTTCACCATTCCTGGATCAATAACGACAAAAGTACCGTTTTTATACATAATATTGTCTGGAGATAAATCTCTATGTACTATTCCTTCAACTTCAAGTTGAGTTAATACGTTACTCATTTGCATAAGGAAATCAAATGATAATTGTACTCTTTGCTCATTTGGTATAGGAAGAAACTGCTCCAACGTTACCCCATCTATATAGTTTTCTATCAATAAGCCATAAAACGAATTATTTACTTTCAATTCTTCGATACTAAAAAGAATATCAGGGAAACAATCAATTTCTTCTCGCTGGCAAACATTTATATAACGCTTAAAGCATCTTTGTTGAAATTGAATTTTATCTATCATTTCGCCAATATCATAAGGTACGTAAGCCATTCCTGGAAGAGATTCTATGTTTTGAATTAAATCATCTAAATCAGAAAATTGATCTAAATTACTTACCACTACTTCTTTTTTTAAATCAACTAAATAATCAAAAAATTTGGCCATATATAAAGGGTTACCCTCTAAATCGAAAATAGTAAAAGTATATGACTGCCCTCTTTTTTTATTTTGTTTAATCTTTCCAAAATTATCCTCATCAATTATTGATGAGGATAAAATACTCTCTTTAATTACTTCTTCAAAATTCACAACCTCTCCTTTACTGACTAAAGATTAATTTATCATCTGATTGGCTTTTACTAAACCTAATAAACGTACACTATCTTTCATTTTACTTGTTTTTGTTGCTCTCAATAATGTAAAAGTTCTAGTTTCAGATACTCCTATTAAGCCAATACCATTGTGTTCTAAAAGGTCCCTCTTTCTTTCAACAAGTCTTTTAGCGATATCTAATGGAAATACTAAATAACTATAGTCAACATATTCTTTGTTACCTTTAGCTTGATAAAAAGCCTTGTTAAAATCAGTAAGTTTTGCTTCGTATCCTACTACCATTGTCTTAGGAAAAACAAATTTTGTCTTTCTAAAGAAACAGCCATTGTCCGTTTTCTCTATCAAACCTGTACTTAATAACATTGATAATGTTTGTGCTATTGTTGATCCACTTAAGCCAACATTTTTTTCAATTGAATTTCTGGAAATTGGCCTTTCATTTTTTATTTTAGTAAAAATCAAGGCTGCCGATGGACGTGAGAGTACATCAATTTGCTCCATTGAGAAAGGAAGAGCACTGTTTTTTATTCTTACAACATCAATATTTCCGTATCGTATAGGCAATTCCTTCACAAATATTCCAGAGTATTTTTTTTCATACTGAATTATAAAACTATCAACCAAGTCTGACTCAGATTTAAATTTTTCATTCATTACTTTTCCTCATAGTTATATTTTTCATTAAGCACATTATAACAGAATTTTACATTAAAATACATTATTTCACATATATTTTCGTTGACTATTTTTTGATTTTATGATTTATCAAAAATTTTATCAATAACACTTGACAGAAATTACTAAAACTTTAGCATTCTATCTCTTTCTCCTTTTTTCCAATAATTGCCAATTATCCGCAATCCATTTAATGATTGGATCTCGTGGAAAAGCTTCTTCAACATCTCCATTTTTCACAACTGGGAAATTATGTGCATAGCGATAATACTTATCAAATGTAGGACCACTTACACCAATAAATTCAGCTGCTAATTCTCGGGTCATAATCAGTGGATAGTCAGTATCATTTTTTAGATTTTTTCTTTGCATAATTACCTACTTTCTAATATAAATTTTTATTGTCTCATATTTATAATATCTATCAAAACATGCGACTTGAGTATAATAAAAAAACCGACCAATTGGCCAGCTCTTTATTTTACTGAAACCTTGAAAGAGAATTTCTCACTCGCAGATATTTCAAAGATGGTCCTCTCAACTTCCATAAAGAAAGGCTTCACTACTTTATTGTAGCTCTGAGTTTTACCATAGTACAGGTATTTAGCTCCAGCTCCCTCGACTGTCATGGATTTTAGAATGTACGCTTGCCTGATAATTTCCCAATCTTCTGGCAACATTTTATATTTGACCAACTCAATGGCTTTTTTATAGAGTTCGTATTTATGTAGAACTGGATCAGATTCTTTCTTGATTAAATCCAATAATACTTTAGGGTCTTGCGGTTTATTCTGGGCCTTTATTCCTGAGTTTATATCGGTTCGTCTAAGTGGGTTTTCAATCTGTTCAATCCTTTCTTTTATCTGCTCTGTAAAAGGGTATTCTTGGATTGCTTTAATCAAATAGCCATATTCTGTACTAAATTTCATCTATCCCTCTTTTCAATTTATATTATTTTGTTAGAACTTCTTTTAATTGCTCTGCATATTGTTGCACTCCGTCATTCATCAAATTAACTGAGATATTTAACGCTGATACGCCTAGTCCTTCCGCATACACTCCGTAAGCCAACTCATAAGTTTCAAAGATAGGGCGAGCGATTCGATAAGCCAACTCTTTTTTACTTCTTAAGCTGCCACCATTAAATTTAAGCTCTTGTTGCTTAGCGATGCTTTCAAGTCGTTTTAAAGCTAAAGGAATAGTGGTATATATGATAAAAAAAGACTTAGATAATAAAGAAATAATGGCCGGAAACCTTAAAAGTGAATTAGACAAACATGGAATGACCGTAGCAAATCTTGCCGATTCACTTGATCTTAGTTATTCAACGGTTCGAGACTGGTTAAAAGCAAATACTTATCCTCGTATTGATAAAATTGAGATGATGGCTGACTTCTTTGGTATTTCAAAATCTGACCTTGTTGAAAAAAAATCTGATCATCAAGATAAACTGAATTTCAATTCTGTAAAAGAATTCGATGTATATAGAGAAAAATTTTTAAAACAGGAAGAAGACGATATATGGGAAAGCTTTACAATTCACTATCCAACTGACAAAGAATTTAAAGAAAAGTTTAGTAATAATGAAGATGTAAAAAATATGCTATGGCAATTACTTTATATGCTTGACGATATGCCCGAACGTGTTTCCGATTTACAACGACTTACTGAGATAAGTGGAATGATTTCTGATAAAGGCTGGGATTTCATTAAACAGTCTGCGGAAATGGTTTTCCATAATGAATTCGATGACTCCGAAAAAAATGAATAACTACTAAAATTCCTCTAACTAAATCTCTTCATGTTTTGACTTTTGCGTACGTGCGGTGCTAGAAAGACAGATCAACATGAACAAACTAAATATAAAAGAATACAAAACAAAAGGCGGAGAAGTGCGTTATATTCTTCGGGGTGCTTATATTGGTACTGATGTGCTGACAGGTAAGCAAGTGCGAACTGATGTTAGAGGACGCACAAAAAAAGACATTAAAACTAAACTTCAACGTCTGCAGAATGATTTTATTAAAAATGGATGCATGAAAAAAGAAAAGCAGCTAAAGAAATTTGCTGAGGTTGCTGAATCGTGGTTTGATATGTACCAACATACAGTCAAAAGCCATTCAATAGAGATAATGCGGTCTAATCTAAACAGATATATCTTGCCAGCTTTTGGAAATACTAAAATTGATAGACTGACAACTTCTCAAATTCAACTGCAAGTCAATTGCTGGGCTAAAAATGCAGGTCAACCACTTAATGGAGCAATGAGAAGAAATAAAGGGAATGCTAAAGGCTATAAACTTCTTCTCAATGTGACCAATAGGATATTTAAATATGCGATTTCTATGGGATTGGTAAGTTCTAACCCATGCCTAACTGTTATTGTCCCTAATGTTAAAATGGAAACCACTGAACGTGAAGTAAAGCATTTCAACAAAGAACAGTTGCAAAACTACTTTGATTATATGGAGAGTTTACCAAATACTTGGGTAAATAATGAACTAAGATCAATTTGTCGCTTACTGACAGCTTCGGGTTTGCGTATTGGAGAGGCTACCGCCTTATCATGGTCTGATATTGACTTCGAAAAGCAGACAATTTCTGTCAGTAAAACTACTACTGGACACCAAACAATACAAGATACACCGAAAACAAAGCATAGTAAGCGAGTAGTTATCATTGACAGCAAAACAATATCACACTTGCAACGTTGGCATTTATATCAAAAGTCATACTTTTTAAAGCTTGGCGAACCTAATCAATCACTTATTTTTCCTACAAATCAAGGTAAAATACTCGACTATCAACGGCTTAGAAAATCACTACAGGCTACTTTTAAAGCTACTGAACTTCATGATATTGGATTTCATGGCTTTCGGCATTCTCATGCATCATTATTATTGAATGCTGGAGTATCATATAAGGAAATTCAAACAAGATTAGGACATGCAAGTATAAAAATGACTATGGATATTTATAGCCATCTGGAAAAAGAAAAGGAATCTGAGGCTGTAGAACTTTTCGCAAAATACGCTAATTTTTAGAGCTAACGTTAGTAAAAACGTAGGTAATTGCATTTTAAATAGAAATAAAAAAGCTCTAAACCCTGTTAGATAGGGCTTAGAGCTATATTTTCTCTTAATAAGAAATTACATCATTTTGTTGTAGAATTCAACGATCAATGCTTCATTGATTTCTGGGTTGATTTCATCACGTTCAGGAAGACGAACAAGAGTTCCTTCAAGTTTATCAGCATCAAATGATACGAAGTTAGCGCGACCTTTAGTAGCTTCAACAGCTTCAAGGATTGCAGGAACTTTCATAGATTTTTCGCGAACTGAGATCACTTGACCAGGTTGTACGCGGAATGATGGGATATCAACGCGTTTTCCGTCAACAAGGATATGTCCGTGGTTTACGAATTGACGTGCTTGACGACGAGTAGTCGCAAGACCAAGACGGAAAACTACGTTATCAAGACGTTGTTCAAGCAAAGTCATGAAGTTGAAACCAACAGTTCCTTCTTTAACTTTAGTTGCAGCAATGTACAAGTTACGGAATTGACGTTCAGAAAGACCGTATGAAAAACGAAGTTTTTGTTTTTCAGCCAATTGAAGACCGTATTCAGAAAGTTTTGAACGGTTGTTTGGACCGTGTTGTCCAGGTACGTAGTTACGACGAGCGATTTCTTTACCAGAACCAGAAAGTGAGATACCGTAACGGCGTGATTGTTTCCATGATGGACCAGTGTAACGTGACATAATTTATGTCCTCCAAATATTTTATTTGAAGAATATTGACAGCCTCGAATTCGTTCATTTTACCTTCGCTTATAGCTTCAGTTACTTGACACAAGGAGTATAATAGCTTACGCTCCCTGACATAACAGCAAAATGTTGACGAGCTTTCTAGCTGACTGCTATATTCAACTTTTCTATTATACCAAAAATCCTTATTTTGTCAATATTTTTCACATTAGAACAAGTGATTTAAATAAAAAAACTCATCTGCAAGAGATGAGTTAGAAAATCAAGAGATTAGGATTCAATTTTAAGTAATTTAAAATTCCTAAACAAAAATTATTTTTCTTCTTTTTTAGCTTCTGGTTTTGGTGCAGTTCTTACGCCTACTGCGTTGAAATGTTTTTTACCGTTACGTTTACCAAATTTATGTGATTTATATGCCATGATGGCTCCTTTCATTTAATGCTCGCTTTTAGTAATTTTCTAAACTCACATTATCACTTGAATTTTATCATATCTTGATAACACTTTCAAGAATTATGGAAGATTATTTAATTTTGACATCAAAAAAACTCATCCACGAAAGATGAGTTAGGGTTAGTCGGTAATCGGGAAGACAGGATTCGAACCTGCGACACCTTGGTCCCAAACCAAGTACTCTACCAAGCTGAGCTACTTCCCGTAGCTAATATTAAATTTTTGAAACTTCTTTGTTCAGTATCTCCACTTTTAAAAGTACTTGTAAAGTAAATTTGCTTCGCAAATTCCTATCCACAGCCTCAAAGCATGCTTTGAGCTCTACCAAGCTGAGCTACTTCCCGGACATGAAGTGCTTGACGCTTTAGCGTTTAGCAATTCAGTTCTTCGCGCTTATCGCGAAGTTCCAAATATTATTTTAGAATTTTTAAATTCTTACCGATACTTCTCTCATTTTATCTAAAATATCAGTATCAAACAAAAAAATGACTTTCGCCATATTCTGTTTATGCAAGCGGTAGGATTCGAACCTACAACCGCCTGATTCGTAGTCAGGTACTCTATCCAGTTGAGCCACGCCTGCGTTTCTCTCAAACGACTATATTAGTATATCAAGTTTCCCATAAGTTGTCAAGAATAAACTCATTGGATATGAATTTTTTAGAATAAACCTTCGTTAAAAACGAATAAAAAGAGCAGAATCACTTCTCCTCTTCTTATTTTATTATCTACCAAAATAAACTTGTTGAGCCTTAGCTCCCCCATCTTGTACTGTTAGCAAAGTGCTGACCGTTACAAAGGTATAACCTTGTGCTTTCAAATTTTGAATAATCTGCGGCACAGCATCTACTGACCATTGGTGAATATCATGCATCAAAATGATTGCTCCATCATGAGCGTAAGTCGAAACATTTTGAACAACTGGAGCACTTGTACGATAACGCCAGTCATTTGTGTCAACAGTCCAATTAACTGCACTTAAATTTGTTTGACTTAAAACAGATTTATTATAACTTCCATAAGGTGGACGGAAGAGTGTTACGTTTTTACCTGTAATTTTATTAATTAACTGATTTGCACTCTCAATTTCTTGCTTTTGTTGGTCTGGTGAGAGTGTTACCAAGTCTTTATGGTCCCATGTATGCGAAGCGACTTCATTTCCTCTATCAGCTTCTTCTTTAATAATTTGGGGGCAGGCTTGGGCTTGTTTTCCTAAAGCAAAAAAGGTTGCTGGAACTTGTGCATCTGATAAAATTTTTAATAATTGAGGGGTCGTATTAGGGTTTGGTCCATCATCAAAGGTCAAGGCAATCAATTTTTTATTTGCATATTGATTTTGAACGTTCGCAATACGCTCCGCTTCTTTTTGACGTTCAATAAGTATTTGTTTGTCAGCATTTACTTGTTTTGCCAATGCTTCTTTGTCTGATTTCTCATATGGAGCCTTTAATAATTCTAAAGCCTCTTCAGAGCTTTTTATTCCTTCTTCACTTATATTTTCATGGGCTTTTGCAACAATCTGGTTCACTTTGTCAATCTCTGACAAATAGTTTGTCAATTGGCTCATTGATTTATCTAAAGAAGTTTTATCTTTAACATGAAGCTTATCAATTAACTTATGAGCCTGTTCAATATCGTTTGCTTTTCTTGAATCATAGGCCTTGTCTTTTGCATTTCTCGCCTCATCTACTTGTTTTTCATAAGCAATTTTTTGCTTTTGAACTCCTTGATCATAATAATAGGTTCCTACTCCCGCTACCACTATTAATAACGCACCTATAAGCAAGGTAAGCTTCCAAAAAGCTTTTTTTGCTCCTTTTGATTTTAATCTTCTTTGTTTCATTATTCTTCCCTAAATAACTTTTATCATTTCAAAAAAGTTCAATTGTAACAATTTAACTACTGAATGATTTAAAAAACTCTATCCTCCTATCTTAACATATCCATTCTTAAGATTAAAGCCATTAATTTATTGTTTTTTCATCTTCTGATAACCTATTAACTTTAAATTGTAAAAATTGGCTAATTGTATCAACAGCAAAATTGAGAACGTGCTCGTCTGGATTCATTTTTTGTGAATGAAGGGGAGCATCACTATCAATTCCTAACCAAAACATGACTCCAGGAATTTTGCTCAAAAGGTAACCAAAATCTTCACCAGTCATGGCTGGAGCGATGTCAATAAGATTAGCCTTAGTTTCTTTTTTGAAAAATTCCATCAGTTCTTTAGCAAGTTTAGGATGATTTTCAACTGGAAGATAGCCGCCTTGTTTAAGTTTAAGCTCAATTTCCATGTTAAAAGATTGCGCGATTCCATTTGCAAGTTCTCTTAAACGTTTTTGGGTCAATTCATTGACTTCTTGGGTCAGACTCCGGATAGTTCCATGTAAAAAAGCACGTTCAGCGATAATATTATTCGTTGTCCCAGATTCCATTTTTCCAAATGTAACCACTGCTGAAGCTAATGGATCCACATTACGGCTTACAATCGTCTGAACCTGAGTGATAAAATAAGCGGCTGCTACCAAAGCGTCATTTGCTGTGTGGGGAAAAGCAGCATGTCCTCCTGTTCCAATAAAGGATAATTCAACTTCACAAGTCCCTGCAAAAAGCGTATGCTGATTCGTAGCGATATCACCTACTTTTAAATCTGGTCTGACATGTAATCCATAAAATTCATCAGGAAGCCAATTTTCAAATGCTCCAGCATCATACATTAATTTTCCGCCCGCTTCATTTTCTTCAGCAGGTTGAAAGAGAAAGAGGAGATTATCTCTTGGTTGGCTTTCACTCATTTTTTCCAATAAACCAAGAGCAACGGTCATGTGAATATCATGTCCACAAGCGTGCATTCGTCCATTTTTACTAGCATAAGGTAAATCAGTTAATTCCTCAATAGGCAGACCGTCAATATCTGTTCGCCAACCAATTGTTTTTTGACCCTGACTTCCTGCTAGATAAACTAGAATACCGGTTTGCCATGTTCTTACTTGAATAAATGGTTTATTTTGAGTCAGTTCTTGAATAATGGCTAGTAAATACTTTTGAGTTTCGTATTCTTCAAGACCAATTTCAGGAATTTGGTGAAGCTGCCGTCTGATTTCGATTAAATTTATCATATTTTTTCCTCGTTACTAAGCTTAATTTCAATCTTTTTTATTTATTTTACTCTTTTTTGGCTGTATATTGCTCTTTTTAGCAAAAAAACTTTTGCTAAGATTAACAAAAGTTCAGAAATAAGCTATTTCTTTAATTTTACAAATTTCTAAGGGCATCTTCTAAAGCCGTTTTTTGTTGTGTTTTTTCATCTATTTCTTTGATAATTCGAGCTGGAACACCAGCAACAACAACGTTTTCTGGAACATCTTGGGTAACAATTGCCCCTGCTGCAACAACAGAACCTGAACCGACTTGTACTCCTTCGATTACAACAGCATTGGCTCCCACAAGGACATTATCCCCAACACGAACAGGTTCAGCACTTGCAGGCTCAATAACACCAGCCAAAACAGCTCCAGCACCAATATGAGAGTTCTTACCAACCGTCGCACGGCCACCCAAAATTGCCCCCATATCAATCATTGTGCCTTCACCAATTTCAGCTCCGATATTGATGATAGCCCCCATCATAATGACCGCACTATCGCCAATAGTTACTTGGTCACGAATAATTGCTCCTGGCTCAATTCGAGCATTGATTTCTCTGGTATCAAGGAGAGGAACAGCTGAATTTCGGCCTTCAAGTTCTAGGGTGTAATCTTTATTCTCAGTCAAGCCAGAAAGCAATGGACGTACTGCTTGCCAATCTCCAATGATAATTTTTAAGCTGTAATGTGTGTGAAAATCTCCCAGAACTTGGATTCCTTTATTGGCTAGTGCCTTAAAATTTGGACGCCCATTTTCAGCAAGAAAACCAGCTGCTTTAAAACTAGGCATTCCTGATAAGGTTACCTTGACACGTGTTTTTTTCTCAGCGTTCCCGATAAATTGAATTATTTCTTGTGCTGATAGTTTTTGTGCTTCCATTTTTACTCCATTCTAGGGCCATTCAGTTATTGATGACACTTTATAGGCCTTTTTATGATTCTGTCAGTAAAAATTTACTGACAGAATCATTTTACCTACAATATTATTGTTCTATATTATAGCAAATTATCAAATATTTGGAAAATTTTCAATTCTGCTTAAAGAAAAAACAGCCGAAACTGTTTTTTTACTGACAGAACTGTCAGCATTTATTTTATAAACTCAGAAAGACTTTCTTTCTTTTTATCAAATTTGACAAAAGTTCCGTCAGTACTTCTCTTCATAAATGTTGGAACGGTTTCTACTTCGTGAGCTTTGCGAATCGCTTGTAATTCTGGATTGAGGTCTGTATTTTCTGTGTCAACGTAATAAATCATTTTGTCAGCATAGTCAGGAAGAGCCTTAACAAATCTTCTGGTCCAAGGACAAGTGACACGTCCAAAAAGTACAAATTGGCCTTCTGTCAGCTCTGACAGACGTTCTGGCGCAAGTGGAATTAGTTCTTTTACATTTTCAAAAAATTCAGTGCGCATTTCTCCAGTGTAGGGTCTTTCGACCCATTCACCAATAACAATAAAGGTATTGTCCTCAGGAGCAATAAAAGAAAACATGAATCTTCCATCAACAGCTGGCGTAATTGGACTTACAGGAAGTCCAAGTTCAATGATTTTATCATGAATTTCACCAATTGTTTCTACTGAAATTGCTAAAGTTTCAGGATTTGGGTCATAGGTTTCATTAAGTGCTACTTCATCTTCTAAACCTAATTCTTTCCAAAAAATTTCTGCATTTTCCAAGCTATTTACGTTTAAAGTAATCATTTTTTCTCCTCTTGAGCATTTATTTAGGAAACTTTTGACCATAAAATAAGTAAAATTGTCATTATGATAATAGATACAACGAGCAAGCTATCTCGCATTTTCCATTTGAGTTGACGGTATTTTGTACGTCCATCTCCCCCTTGATAGCCTCTGCTTTCCATTGCGACTGCTAAGTCATCCGCACGGCGGAAAGAACTGACAAATAATGGAATTAAAATTGGAATGACTGATTTGATTTTTTTCAGTAAATTTCCTTCGCCAAAATCCATTCCTCTGGCTTTTTGAGCATTCATAATCATTGTTGTGTCATCCATTAATGTTGGAATAAAGCGTAAAGAAATAGATAACATCAAACCTAATTCATGAACAGGGACTTTGATTTTTTTCAAAGGTCCTAAGCCTTTTTCGATTCCATCAGCCAAGGTCAATGGTGGCGTGGTCAGCGTCAAAATTGTTGACATAAAAATAATCAAGACAAAGCGAAAGAAAATATAGACGGCATTAATCAAAGATTCTGTGGAAATTTTGATAAACCATAGACTAAAAATGACATGTTGACCATTAGTAAAAAGCATTTGGAATATAACTGTGAACAGAATTAAACCAATCATTGGCCGTAGGCCTTTTAAAAAATAGGAAACTGAAATCTTGGATAATAAAACACCCGCTAAAGTGTAAAGCACTAAAAGAAGATAACCTAACCAATCATGAGCCAAAAAGATAATGACAACAAAAGCAATCATCACCAAAAGTTTTGAACGCGGGTCCATGCGGTGAATGATACTATCACCTGGAATATAACGTCCCATCAGCATATTTTGCATCAGTTTTCACCTCCTGATTTTACTGACAGACTTGTCAGTAAATTAACAAGTTCAGCTCGTGTGATTGGCAATTTTTCAAAAGTATAGGCTCCTGTTTTTTGAAGTTGGTCAGCAAAATGAGTCGCTTTTGGCACTCCCAATTCATGTGCTTTCAAAAAATCAACTTCTTGAAAAACATCTGACGGAGTACCGCAGCTGATAATATGTCCTTTTTCAAGAAGATAAACGTAGTCAGCATAATCGGCCACGTCATCCATTAAATGAGTGACTAAAACAACGGTTTGACCCGTCTGATGAATAC
Source organism: Lactococcus sp. S64 (assembly GCF_016516525.1). Taxonomy (NCBI): domain Bacteria; kingdom Bacillati; phylum Bacillota; class Bacilli; order Lactobacillales; family Streptococcaceae; genus Lactococcus; species Lactococcus sp. S64. The sequence goes on from NZ_JACVUQ010000004.1 coordinate 215,156, forward strand.
TCTCAAAAAGTTTCATCATCTCAATTCTAGCTTTTGGGTCAAGGCCTGCTGTTGGTTCATCAAGTACCAAAACTTCTGGTTCCATCGCGAGAATCCCAGCAATGGCCACACGACGCATTTGTCCTCCTGAAAGTTCAAAAGGAGATTTTTCCCAAAATTCTTTTGAAAGACCAACCATTTCCAGTTTCTCAGCAGCAATTTTCTCAGCTTCTTCTTTTGAAATTCCAAAGTTTTGTGGTCCAAAAGCGACATCTTTTAAAACCGTTTCTTCAAAAAGTTGGCTTTCAGGAAATTGAAAGACTACACCTACTTTTTTGCGGACAGGTTTAATCTCTTTTTGTTTACTTGTTGAAGTGACAACAATATCACCTACTCTAACCGTCCCTTGTGTAGGTTGCAACAATCCATTCAGATGTTGCAAAAGTGTCGATTTACCAGAACCAGTATGCCCAATCAAAGCCGTGTAACTTCCTTTTTTGACTTCTAAATCAATGTCAAAAAGGGCACGACTGGCAAAGGGACTGTTGGGCTGATAAGTATAATTTACTTTTTCAAATTTAATCATTTTTCTTTTTTCTCAAATCCAATAATATCCATTTTAATGACAGAAATTCTAGCATACTAGAATTTTATTAAGTCACCGATTCAAGGACTCTCATTAATCGCCTTGAACTGACAGAAACTTCATTTATCCGCCAATTTCACACTCACGTTAATCGCGTGTAACTGACAGAAATTCTGTCAGTAAATTTAGCGCAACTTATCAGCCAAAAGCTCTACCAATTCGTCTTCTGACAGATACTTTTCTGGTAAATCAAAGCCATTTTTTCGCAGGTCTTTCATTAAATTTGAAGAGAAGGGAACATCTAGTCCAATTTCAACCATATCCTCACTCGTTGCAAAGAGTTCAGACGGTGCCGCTTCCTTAATTATTTCTCCTGCTTTCATCACTAAAATTCGGTCAGAGCTTGCTGCTTCATCAAGGTCATGAGTAATAGATAAAACGGTCAGTTGATATTTCTCTTTAATTTCATGAATCACGCGCATAATCTCTTGACGCCCGGTCGGATCAAGCATTGAGGTTGATTCATCAAGAATAATGATTTCAGGTCGCAAAGCAATAATTCCGGCCACAGCTACCCTTTGCTTTTGTCCACCAGAAAGTCTCGCGGGTTCGCGGGTTTTGAAATCAAGCATATTGACAGCAAGCAAAGCTTCGTCGACTCGTTTAATCATCTCTTCCCGTGGAATTCCTTGATTTTCCATACCAAAAGCGACATCATCTTCAACTGTTGCCCCAACAAATTGGTTATCCGGATTTTGAAAAACCATCCCAATCTTTCGACGAAGATTCCAGACATTTTCAGCAGTCAAAAGTTCTCCATCAATTTTGACTTTTCCTTCAAATTCTTCAAAAAGACCATCAATCAGTCGAGCAGTTGTCGATTTACCAGAACCATTTTGGCCAATAATCGAAACCCATTCCCCTTTTGTAATCGAAAAGGAAACCCCATTAAGCTGATTTACATCGCTTTCTTTTTCATATTTAAAAACTAAATTTTCTACTTCGAGAATTTTATTCATAGCCCTTATTATACCAAATTTTAGACACTTTTAAGCATTTAGTTTTATATTTCTACTAAAAATGACATTCTTTATCGCCAAAACAAAACATTCAAAAGTCATTGCTAAACGAGAAGGTATTTTGTTATAATATTAAAGTAATCGGAGAAGTGTCCGAGTGGCCGAAGGAGCACGCCTGGAAAGTGTGTATACGTCACAAGCGTATCGGGGGTTCGAATCCCCTTTTCTCCTTTATAAATTCACATTCTTAAAAATAAAAAACATTAATTATAAAAATTAATGTTTTTTATTTTTATCTATCCTGGAAAACTAGCAAGAGCTACATCTTTTCCTAATTCTTCTTCAATTCGCAAGAATTGATTATATTTTTCAACCCGTTCACTTCGAGCCATTGAACCTGTTTTTATTTGGCCAGCATGCATGGCTACCGCAAAATCGGCAATGTAGCTATCAACTGTTTCACCTGAACGATGAGAAATCATTGTCTTATAGCCTGCTTTTCTCGCTAAACTAATGGCTTCAATCGCTTCAGTTACTGTTCCGATTTGATTAAGTTTAATCAAAATAGCATTTGCTACACCTTTTTTAATTCCTTCTTTGAAAATTTCAGGATTTGTCACAAAAATATCATCACCTACTAATTGAATTTTTTGACCTTGAGCTTTCGTTTGAGCTGCAAAGCCCTCCCAGTCATGTTCAGAAAATCCATCTTCAATGGAAATAAGTGCTGGATATTTTTCAACTAAATTTTCATAGTAAGTCAATAGTTCTTTAGAAGTCAATTTTTGCCCTTCAAAACGATAAACTTTTTCTTTATCATCATAAAATTCACTTGAAGCTGGGTCAATGGCAATCGCAATTTCTTCACCAGGAACATATCCTGCACTTTCAATTGCTTGATAAAGTGTAGCAATTGCATTTTCAGTAGAACCAAGTTTAGGGGCAAAGCCACCTTCATCACCTACGGCTGTTTCTAGCCCTTTGTCAGCTAAAATTTTCTTCAGAGTATGGTAGATATTTGCAATTTTTTCTAAACCATCGCGAAAGCTTTCCCGTTTGACTGGTGTAATCAAAAATTCTTGAACGTCAATTCCTGAATCGGCATGTACTCCACCATTAATGACATTGAAAAATGGTTGTGGAAGTTCCAAATCAACTCCACCAAGATAGCGATAGAGTGGAATTTTTTCACTATTCGCTGCCGCACGAGAAATGGCCATAGAAACCCCTAAAATTGCATTAGCCCCTAAACGAGATTTATTTTTTGTCCCGTCAAGCTCAATCATCAAATGATCTAATTTTGCTTGATTAAATGGTGATTGTCCTTTCAAGGCTTCATAAATTTCGCCATTGACATTTGCGACGGCTTTAGAAACGCCTTTCCCTTGAAGGCGGTCTCCACCATCTCTTAATTCAACTGCTTCACGGTCTCCAGTTGATGCTCCTGAGGGTACTGCTGCGCGTCCTAATGTTCCATCTGTTAATCTAACATCTACCTCAACGGTTGGATTTCCTCTAGAATCAAAAATTTCTCTTGCGTGGATGTTTTCGATTGTGACTGTCATAATAAATCTCCTTTTCTTTGCCTTTAATGCCTTGTAAGTCAAAGAAAAAATGGCAGACTACAAGGCAAAAAAAAGACTTTGCTTTGTAGGCGCCATTAGATTCAAGCTATTCTTGAAACGGTTTCGGGTGTGCACCATACCCATCTACTATTAATTTACCACTTTATTTTTATGAGGTCAAATTTTTGAAACTTATATTTTAAAAAATACATTTATCATTAAGCAAAATTGTGTTATAATCACTATAATTCGCTCCTGTCAGTAAAGACAGAGCCATCAGTAAGGAATGACATGAAAACACTACTTGTTCTATGTGAAGTTAAATATTGGCATGATTTTAGAGAGGGCTTGGCAAAAGTTGGCGTTTCTTTTCTTGGTTTTGATAAGAAAAAACCTAATCGATTTGAGATTGACCAACTTGTTGCCAAAGCTGATTTCGTCGTTATGAGAAACCGCAATGTGGCTCATCATTCAGTTCAATTTGCTAAAGAAGCTTGTAAAGCAACCGATACACCCTTTTGGATTAGTAGTAATTTCGGTTTAGAAACCATTATCAAGCAACTTTCTCAAACTTTTCCAGATGAATCTTTTGAAAGCACCGACCAAAATAAGAAAAGCAAAAGAAAAATTGAAAATAGAGTTATACAAAAGCAAAATTCTTTAGCCGAAAGTGCCCAAAGCAAAGAAAGTCAAAATTATTTAAAAGGAAAAAAGAAACATCTCCCTCTAAAATCGGCGCTAAAAGATTTCAAAATTACTGACGACGAACCAGATTTTACAAAATTATTTAAAAAATAAGCGCTGACGCATTTGTCAGTGCTTATTTTTAGTGACAGAATTTCTGTCAGAAGATAGCCGTTGGCACTTTAGCGCTTACGGATATACTCAAATGTCCATCAGTAACTTTTAAATTAATTTTTCTTTATGAATTTGTTCAAAAGTTTTTTCACCATCATTGAGTTTTTCCCAAATGACAACTTGTCCTTGTTTTCGAGATTTTGGTACATCGATAATCCGCTGATTTGATGACCCACGGAATTGGAGCATTAAGTTTTTCTTTGATAATTCAAAACGACCGTCAACTAAAATATCTAACAAATCAAGCATTTCTAATTTGTCATCTGTTTCAAGCAACATCTCTTCCCATGTATAACCTGTCCATGACCAAATATCTTTATCCGGTAACTCACGACGAATCCGTTTGAGCAAAGGAATCAAAAATGTCGTATTCAAGAAAGGTTCCCCACCAAGAAGCGTCAGTCCTTGGACATAAGGCTGAGCAAGGTCAGCCATAATTTTATCTTCAAGCTCTTTGGTATAGGGCGTTCCATAACGAAATGACCAAGTGGCTTGATTATAGCAGCCCTCGCAATGAAACATACAGCCACTCACATAAAGTGAGCAGCGCACCCCTTCACCATCAACGAAATTGAAGGGCTTATAATCTGCAATATAATTTTGTGAGAGTTCATCAGCTCTCCATTCTCCTGGTTTTGGATTGTTCATACTTATTTCTCCGCAAAATATTTTGATTTCGCTTCGTCAACTTCGACTGAATCAATCAAATTTCCATCGTTCAAGGCTCCGACAGAACCATTCATATGTTTTACACGTGATGAAATTTCTTTGTGACGACCATGAACCATTGGACGTGCTTGCGGATTTCCAAGATATCCACAAGTTCTTTTGACAACGTCACAGGTTTTAGGATCATCATTGCCACATTGTGGACATTTAAATCCACGTTCCGTTGCCGCAAAATCTCCTTCAAAGCCACAAGCATAGCAGTGGTCAATTGGTGCATTTGTTCCAAGATATCCAATACGATCGTAGGCAAAGTCCCAGACTGCTTCAAGAGCTTTCGGATTTTGTTGAAGAACAGGATATTCACAGTAATGAATGAATCCACCATTGGCATAAACAGGATAGTCTTTTTCAAACTCTAATTTTTCAAATGGAGTTGGATTTTTACGCACATCATAGTGGAAAGAATTAGTATAGTAATCTTTGTCAGTAATATCTGCAACTGAACCGAATTTTTCTTTATCCATTCGGCAGAAACGGTCAGTTAAACTTTCTGACGGTGTTGAGTAAACAGAATAATGATAACCAGAGGCTTTAGACCAATCTTCACAATCTTCATGCATTCGTTTCACAATTTCAATTGTAAAAGCTTTAGCTTCAGGATTATTTTCCCAAGTTGGGCCATAAAAAGTAGTCGCCACTTCATAAAGTCCAATGTAACCTAAACTTACAGTTGCACGTTCTTTATTGTACAATTCATCAACTGAACCTTCGGCATCAAGACGTCCCAATGCACCATTCATAAAGAGAATAGGTGCATTTTTAGGTTGTGCTTCTTTAGCACGTTCAACACGAAAAGCAAGGGCATCATGAGCAATTTCAATTCTTTCATTGAAGATTTCCCAGAATTTTTCTTTATTTCCAGCGGCTTCAAGAGCAATACGCGGAAGGTTAACTGTAACAACTCCAAGATTATTACGTCCAGCAGTCACGTCATTCCCATTTTCATCTTTCCAGCCTTGCAAGAATGAACGACAACCCATTGAAGCTTTAAATGAACCTGTTAATTCAACAATTTTATCATAGCTCAAAATATCAGGGTACATCCGTTTTGTTGAACATTCAAGCGCAAGTTCTTTGATGTCATAGTTTGGTGTCCCTACTTCGAGGTTAAGTCCACGTTTGAGTGTGAAAATTAATTTAGGGAAAATAGCAGTACGGTGTTCTGAACCTAAACCACCAATCCGGACATTCAAAATTGCTTTTTGAATTTCACGCGCATACCAATCGTCTCCAAGACCAAAACCAACTGTTACAAAAGGCGTTTGACCATTTGAAGTAAACAAAGTATTAATTTCATATTCTAAAGATTGCATTGCATCATAGATATCTTTGGCTGTTTTTTCACGAGCATAAGCTTCTTGTTTTTCAGCACCATCAATCCATTTTTGTGCATCTTTTAAATGTTTTTTATAATTTAATTTCGCGTAAGGCGCCAATACTTCATCGGCACGGTCAAATGAACAACCACCATATTGTGAACTAGCCACATTAGCGATGATTTGACTGGCTTGCGCAGTTGCTGTTTGAATTGATTTTGGCGAATCTACTTGCGCATTTCCAAGTTTAAAACCATTTTCAAACATATTTTTAAAGTCAATCAAACAACAGTTAGCCATTGTAGTAAATGGACTATAATCAAGGTCATGATAATGAATATCACCCTTTTGGTGAGCGTTTGCCACATGTGGCGGAAGAAGTTTCAAACCAATTGCTTTGGAAACCGCACCAGCTGTCAAATCACGTTGAGTATTGAAAACGTTAGAATCTTTATTGGCATTTTCATTAACGACAGTTTGGTCGCGATTAATTAATTTTTCAATCGTGAAATTGATATCCGTTGCTTTGGTACGGGCCAAATCACGGTTAGCACGATAAGAGATATATTCTTCAGCCAATTGAGTTTCACCAGACTCAAGGAGTTCTTGCTCAACAATCGATTGAATTTCATAAATTTTGACATTTTCAGAAAAACGAGTAAAGATTTCACTGACTACTCTGTCAGTAAGTTCTGAAAGAACCGACATATCTGTCAGTTCGACTTTTTTAGCCGCTTTAGTCAAAGCATCAAAAATTTTCTCACTGTTAAATTTCACTGAGCGTCCGTCACGCTTTATCACATTAATTTCTTCTAGTGTTACATCTTGATATTTTACTTCACTTTTCATATTAACCATCCTCTTCAATTACATCATCTATTTTATCAAATTCTCGGAAATGACACAATATATAGTTTAAATTATGTAAACACACACAATATCTTGTGTTGCTTGTTTTCATTCCCTTTTCTCAATTTCGCAAAGCAAAATATAATCTCTTTGTATTTAAAATGTAATCATTGCGTCTTAAATCAGATTTTTTATCTAAATTCTCACATTTTCTAGCCAATATAAAACATTAAATAAAAAACGTTTACAAACCGCCACATAATTGTCATCTTTTTCTTCCATTAACCGTGGTAAAATAGGGTAGTACTTATTTTATTCTGTATTTTCAGGAAAGGAATTATTTATGCCAGTTTCTCGTATTAAAGTTAAAAATAGACATTTAAAAAAGAAAGCCAAAAAACCACTGGCTTTTTATAAACCAGCGACCAAATTTGCTGGCGCTGTTCTCATTGCAGGAACTTTGACGACCACTCATGAGCTTTTGCTCCAACAAACAAGCCCAATGGTTCAGGCTGCAACCAATTCGACAGAAGCTTTTATTGAAAGTATTGCTGCATCAGCAAAACCAGTTGCCGATAGTAATGGTCTTTATCCTTCAGTTATGATTGCTCAAGCTATTTTGGAAAGTAACTGGGGTTCAAGCCAACTTTCTCGTGCCCCCTATTATAATTTATTCGGTATTCAAGGAACTTATCAAGGAAAAAGCGTTGTTTTTAAAACTCAAGAATATCTCAATGGTAAATGGGTCACAAAAGATATGCCATTTAGGGTTTATCCTTCCTTTAATCAAAGTTTCCAAGATAATGCTTATGTTTTAAAAACTACAAACTTTGGAAATGGTCCTTATTATGCTAAAGCTTGGCGAGCAAACGCGGCAACCTATCAAGCTGCAACCGCAGCTTTAACAGGAAAATATGCAACTGACCCTAATTATGGTGCTTCACTGAATCGAATTATTTCTCAATATAATTTGACTCGTTTTGACGGTGCTTCTTCTGCTGGTACTTCTAATTCCGGTGGTTCAACAGCTACAAATACCAATAATAATTCAAATACAAGCTCAACCACTTATACAGTTAAATCTGGCGATACACTTTGGGGAATTTCGCAAAAATATGGAATTAGTGTTGCTCAAATTCAAAGCGCAAACAATCTTAAAAGTACAGTCATCTATATTGGGCAAAAGCTTGTATTGACAACTTCAAGTTCTTCGTCTAATACAAATAGTTCAACTTCTTCAGGAAATTCTGCCGGAACTACAACGCCTACTACTTCGGTCACTCCTGCCAAACCAGCTTCACAGACGACGATTAAGGTTAAATCTGGTGATACGCTTTGGGGACTCTCTGTCAAATATAAAACGACGATTGCTCAACTCAAGAGTTGGAATCATTTGAATTCTGATACAATTTTCATTGGACAAAACTTGATTGTTTCACAATCTGCCGGTTCTTCAAGTTCTTCAACAGGTTCAAGCTCAGCCTCTACGAGTTCAACTTCTAACTCTTCTGCAGCTTCAAATACCTCTATCCATAAGGTTGTTAAAGGAGATACGCTTTGGGGACTTTCACAAAAATCTGGTAGCCCAATTGCTTCAATTAAGGCTTGGAATCATTTATCAAGTGATACCATTTTAATTGGTCAATATCTTCGTATTAAATAAATTGTAATTTATAAAATAAAAAAAGAATGAAAGTTAATTCATTCTTTTTTTAATTCTTTTAAAACAGACTGAAGATGAATCGATTGAGTCGGTTCAGACATGCCAACAGTCATTTCCCAAGGTGTTGTTTCTTTTTCAAGCGCGAGTTCAAGAAAAACGCGTTGAAAAGAAGTTAATTCTTCAGAACTCATTAAATAATCAATATCTGTTTTTGAAAGTAAAATTTTGTCCCGTTGAATCACTTTATTTAAATAACGGACCCAAAGTTCTAAATTCCATTTAGACTTTTGAGCAGCATTCAGGAGATATTCAATCCACGTCATTGCAATAACCTCAGTATTTTTGGATTTTTTCGTAAATAATTTTTTAAGGCATCTTCACCGTAAGCTAAACTAAAAGCCTCTAAAATGACCGCTGGGTCTGCTGAACCATCTGTATGTTTAAATCGTTCTAAGAGAGGATCTGGACTTTCAATTTTTAATTTTTTCATTATTTTTGCGATGTCTGGAACATCTTTGGTTCGGCCAGCCTGTATTTTATCGATAAGAATAGATTCGAGTGATGACAGACCAACAGTCAAATGACTTTCCACAAAAATAATTGTTTCATCTGTTTTTGAATGAGACATGACTTCGCCGACTGCTTGACTCAACCAAGGTTCATTAGAGGTTCCGACATGAAATTCTTCACCAATTTCTTGAATGATTTTTTCAACTTTTTCGGTACTTTCATAAAAGGCATCTATATCCTCTGTTGCCTTCATTCCATAATATTCAAGCACGAAACCACCAACACAATGTAAGTGAAGTTGCAAATTTTCTTCTGAAAGTTTTTCGTTCAAGCGGGAAAATAATTGATGATAATCCAAATTTATACCTCGCACTCACCTTCAAAATTTTTCTTATTTCTCACTCCATTATCAATTATCATAAGGATTTTGTCAAGTTGAAATTACTGACAGACCTGTCAGTAACTTTTTAGCAAAATTAGGCATTCGTGATTTCTATTTGACAAGAACGCATTGTTTCAAGTGCTGCCAAATGTTTTTCAGGTGAAACTCCAGCACAGCAAGAAGCATCAACACTTATTTTTACTTCTGGCGCATAGGCTTTGATTAACAAGGCATTGGAAACAACACAAATATCCGTACAAATTCCGACAAGTTCAACTTCATCATAATTTTCATCTCGAATAAATTCTGCCAATGTTCTGGAACCAAAAGTTGTTTTTTCAAAAATTTTAGCAAAGCCAACTTGAGCTTCTTTACGAATTTCCCAACCAAAAGTACCATTTTGACAATGAATAACTGGCAGATTTTTGCCTTCTTGTGTCGTTAAATAATCTTCAAAATGGGTGTCTTGGGTTGCTAGACGATTTTCTTTAGAATATTGAGAGAGTTTTTCAATAACATTTGGGATAATGGCTTGTGCTTCTTTCGTGCCCAAACTTCCATCAATAAAATCATTTTGAAAATCAACTAAAACAAGTGCTTTTTTCATCATTTCTCCTTGATATTTGATCATTTTTCTTTATTATAGCAAAAATCTAAAAAGCCTGTCAGCAAAATTTTACTGACAGGCCTTTTTTAAATTACTGACCAAATTCTCTGCTGTCTTTTAAGAGATCTAAACAATCTGTCAGTAAAATATGTTCATAATTATTCTTTAGAAATCAACTTCATCAGGGTTTTTAGCCAAACCAGCTTTTCCATGAAGGCTGTCAATAAAAGCAATATCTTCAATACTTAAATCAAAATCAAAGATTTCTGCATTTTCTTTAATTCTTGCAGGGGTTACTGATTTAGGAAGTGGTAAATATCCTTTGTGAAGAGACCAACGCAATACCACTTGAGCAATACTCTTGTTGTATTTACTTGCCAAGTCTGCAAGTTCTGGAACTTCAAAGATTTTACCTGTTCCAAGTGGGCTGTAAGCCTCAGTCAAGATATTGTTGTCAACATTAAAACTTACAATTTCTTCTTGTTGATCACTTGGGTTGACCATAATTTGGTTAACTGCTGGTTTAATTTCAGCAAATTTCAACAATGGTTTTAGGTGACGTGGGTGGAAGTTTGAAACACCAATTGCACGGATCCTACCAGCTTTTACGCCTGCTTCCATGGCTTTCCAAACTGCAAGATTACGTGTTTCAAAATCAGGGCGGAATGCTTTAGGATTTGGCCAATGAATGAGGTACAAATCAACATAATCAAGTCCCAATTTTTTCAAGGATTCATCCAAGGCTTTCGCAGCGTCCTCTGTTGTTCCTACACCCCAAAGTTTTGTTGTAACGAAAAGTTCCTCACGGGGAATTCCTGAATCAGCAATTGCTTGACCGACTGATTCTTCATTTTTATAAACTGCCGCTGTATCAATATGACGATATCCTGCTTCAAGTGCTGCTTTTACCGCATTATAAGCTTCTTCTCCGCTCGCAGATTGCCAAGTTCCAAAGCCAACTTTTGGAATTTTAATGCCATTGTTTAGTGTGTAAGTGTCTGTTAATGTCATGATTTTTTCTCCTTAGTAATTTTTGAAATACAACAACTCGTCATCAATGAAACTATTTGGACTTTTATATTCTTTCAATTGGAAACCATAGTTCTAACTCTTCAGGATTTTCTGCTGAAATTGATTGATGTTCTTGTACCGCTCCAACAATTTTTAAATCATTTTGAGTTAGATAATTCCACATATCTGAATAAGTCTTGTTCATTTCATAAGTTGTTGTTTCAACAACGAAATAACGAAAGCCCGGAAGTGTCCATTTAGTCCAATTTTCAGGCTTTTGCGCTGAATTTTCAACTTCAACACCTGCCAGATAGAGTCCACCATTATTCCATGGTTTAAATTGCCCTGATTCATCAGACATGGCCCCCCAAATTGTGAGTGGCTGCTTAATCAAATGAATAATTTCCTCAAAAGCGTTGGTTGCTTCTTGCCAGAGTGGTGGAATCCAAATGTCAGCTTCTTGTGCTTTACCTAAGCCTTCTTTTCCAATGATGGAGAAAGATGACTTTTCAACTTCTCTGATGTTCACTTCCCCTCCTCACTCTTTTTGACAATGATGTTTCTTGCTTTTTTAAGCAATAAGGCTTCTTTTGAAACCGTTATAAAGTCATTTTACCACTTTATAATTAAAATGAAAAAATATTTCGCTCAAAAAATGATAAAATAGAATTAGAATTTAAAATAAAGGAGGAGATACTAACAAGGCTGACTTTTATCAGCTGAGTTTTGTATCCTATATCTTATGGCTGAAGTAGAATCTTTTCAATTAGACCACACAAAAGTACTTGCCCCTTATGTCCGTTTAATCGGTAGCGAAACTGGGCCTAAAGGCGATGTTATCACTAATTTTGACGTTCGTTTTGTTCAACCTAATGCGAATGCCATTGGAATGGCCGCTTTACACACTATTGAGCATAGCATGGCTAGTTTAATTCGCGATAGAATTGATGGCATGATTGACTTTTCACCTTTTGGATGTCAAACTGGTTTCCACATGATTATGTGGGGTGAACATAGTTCAGAAGAAATTGCTAAAGTAATTAAATCTTCTCTAGAAGAGCTTGCAAGTGACGAATTTGGTTGGGATAATGTCCCTGGTGTTGCTGAAAAAGAATGCGGAAATTACCGTAATCACTCACTTTTCGGTGCTAAAGAATGGTCTAAGAAAATTCTTTCTGAAGGAATTTCTACTGACCCTTACGAACGTAAAGTAATTTAAAGTTTACTCCAAAAGTTCAGCATTTTTAAATTACAAGTGCAACTTCATTTCCTTTAGTAAGGAATTTAATCGGTCAAATTTTTACTGACAGCTCTTGTCAGTAACTTTTTGACTTTTATCAGTCAAATCCACTTAGAAAGGAACTGAATTCAGTAGGCACTTTACTTACTGAAACCTAATTTATCTTATGGGAAAATATCAACTTGATAATAAAGGACAGAAATCTGTCGGAAAATTTCACGAAAAAAACTCAACGGTAGGCGGAAAAGGCATTAATACAAAGAATGCCACTCAAGCTAAAATTGAAGCCCTCCGTGCCAAAATGGAGAATAAAAAGAATGACAAAAAAGCTTAATATTGCCTATGTTGGTTTTGGTAAATCAACAAATCGCTATCATATTCCTTACGTGAAAGAACGTGAGAATATTGTGATTAAACGAATTGTCAACCGGACTTTAGGAAAACGTCCTGAACAAGCAGAATTAGAAGCAAATGGAACTTTGTTCTCCACTGACATCGCTGATATTATTAATGATGATTCAATTGATTTAGTAGTCATTGTGACTCCAGCTTTTGCTCACTATGACTATGCTAAGGAACTCCTTTCAGCTGGAAAAAATGTACTCTGTGATAAACCATTAGTCGAAACCTTGGAACAAGCTAAAGAATTGGTAGCTCTTGCCAAAGAAAAGAATCTTTTCTTCATGCCTTTCCAAAATCGACGCTTTGACAGCGACTTTTTAACCGTCAAAAAAGTGATTGAGCAAGGTTATTTGGGTGATTTGGTAGATATCACTGTCAATATGGACCACTTTAGACCTAATGATGCCAGTCAAGGTGGAAATTTTGATGGCGCTTGGTATGGTCACGGTGTTCATTTAGTGGACCAAATGGTTTCACTTTTTGGCGCTCCCAAAGAAGTTCAATATGATATTCGAGCAACAAGAGATTATGACAGTGTCGATGATTATTTTTCTGTCAATCTTCTTTATCCAAACTTGCGAGCAACTGTTGCTGCTACTGAAGTCGCTGCTCTACCACATCCAAAATGGCTTGTTTATGGTACGAGAGGAACTTTCATCAAAATGGATGTTGACCAACAAGAAAATGATTTAAAAGTTGGCATGTTCCCAGGTGATGAAGGTTTTGGGCAAGACAGTCCAGCTGATTTTGGGCAACTTACCTATTTCAATCAAAATGGTGACCGCATTGTGAAGCATATTCCAACGGTTGCTGGTGATTATGGTAGAGTTTATGATTCAGCTTATGAATCAATTATTAATGGAGCTGACAAGTTGGTTTCCGATGAACAAATTTTGGCTGTCATTAAAACTTTGGAAAATGGTTTTTCTAAATAATAATAAAAAGACTTATCAACTGATAAGTCTTTTTTTACTGACAGCCTATTTTTTCTTATTGGCTTTTTGTAATTTACTGACCAAACCTTTGAATTGACCTTCAAAAGTCAGGACATTATTGAAAATATCTTCGCCATCATTAAGCATTTTGACAGTTACCCAGCCTAAGGCTTCTGTAATTGTTGTCGCCACTGTGGCATTAATTGCTCCACCTGCAATTGTTCCCACCGCAGGAACAAATTTTAAAACATTCCCTACAAGGCTTCGACCTAAACCAACAACAACTAATTCCTTAGTGATTCCTTTTGCCAATGCTTCTGACCAAGAAGCCCCAAATATCTTATAAAGTCGCATCATCATTGTCAATTGAATCGGAACAAGCAAGACGGCATCTGAAAAGGGAATTGGTGAAAAGCCAACAATTGCCGCCGTCAAGGTAGCGAAATGAATGGTTTCATGGCATTTCCTTCGCGTTTGACTGTCCACTCCAACCAAAAATTCATCAAAGAGGTGGTCAAATTTCTGAGAATTGCTAGCTAAAAACTGCTCTGCTTTCGCTTTTGAAACAGTTAAAGAAGAACTGATTATTTTTGCGGAACGAGCAGGCATTTTTTTGAGCACTTGATTAAAAAACTCCTCAAAAGCTGCATTGCTTTCTTGATCATTTTCTTTTATTTTCTTGTCTGATTTTTTAAACATTATCGCTCCTTCTCGCCTACTTTTAACTCATTATAACAAAATAGACGCTTAATAAACAAAAAAATCAATCAAAAAGAGACTGATTTTTTCGATATCTTATTTTGCAAATTGCGAATTATAAAGGCTGGCATATAATCCGTTTTCTTTAAGGAGACTTTCATGGTTCCCCATTTCCACAATATTTCCATTTTCCATAACCAAAATCTGATTGGCATCACGAATAGTTGATAAACGGTGAGCAACGACAAAGCTTGTCCGTCCTTTTAATAGACGATTCATCGCTGATTGAATCAGGCGCTCCGTTCTTGTATCTACACTGGATGTGGCTTCATCCAAAATCAATATTTCTGGATTTGCTAAAAAGGCACGGGCGATGGTTAATAACTGCCTTTGCCCCTGAGAAATATTGCTTGCGGCTTCATTCAAAAGGGTTTGATAACCTTGAGGTAAAGTGGTGATAAATTCATCAGCATGTGCCATTTTAGCTGCTTGAATCACTTCTTCTTGTGTTGCTTCAAGACGACCATACTGTAAATTATCCATAATTGTCCCTGAGAACAACCAGGTTTCTTGTAAAACCATTGCCATTCGTCCACGTAATTGTTCACGGTCAATTTCGCGAATGTCTTTTCCTTCAAGTAAAATTTTTCCCGAAGTGACATCGTAAAATCGTTCGAGCAAGTTAATCATTGTTGTTTTACCTGCTCCAGTTGGTCCCACAATGGCAATCATTTGCCCAACTTCAACGGAAAAATTAACATCTGTCATTAAGGATTGATTTTCATTATAAGAAAATGCGACTTGGTCAAAATTGATGAAATCAGTCTTGTCAGTCGCTCCTAAATTACTGACAGCTTTTTTTGAACTTTCGTCAGCAACTTTTTCACTGACAGGAATTCCGTCAGTCATTTCTTTTTCATCTAATACTTCAAAAATTCGTTCGGCTGACGCAACTGTAGCCTGAATGGTATTGAGCATATTCGAGATATTTGTGATTGGCTGTGCAAATTGATTGGTATATTGCAACATGGCTTGAACATCTCCGAGATTAACCGTCCCTGAAATAACTTTAAGACCACCAATTACGGCCATGGCTAAGTAATCTAAATTATTGATAAATCGCATGGTTGGATAAATCAAAGTCGATACAAATTGAGCTTTCCAAGCTGATTTATAAAAATTATCATTTCTTTTTGCGAATTCTTTTTCAGCTGAGGCTTCATGATTGAATGTTTTAATGACCGCATGTCCTGCATAATTTTCTTCAATTTGGTCATTCAATAATCCCAGATTTTTTTGTTGTTCAGCAAAGAATTTTTGCGATAAAGGTGCAACAATCCTTACCGTAATCATTGCCAAAGGAACTGTGATAAAGGCGACGAGTGCTAACTGCCAAGAGATGGTCAACATGAAATAAATAGTTCCAACAAATTGCAAGAGACTTGTGATAAGCTGAATCAAAGTTTGATTTAAAGTCCCTGAAATATTATCCATATCATTTATCATTCGACTCATGATATCCCCATTACTATGACTATCATAATATGAAACTGGCAATTTTTTCATTTTGTTTTTAAATTCACGACGTAAAGTATAAACTGTTCGTTGCGAAATGCGTGTCATAATGCTTTGTTGCAAAATCCCAGAGATAAATGAAATCAGATAAATGACCATGACATAAAGCAAAATAGATTCGACCTTAGCCATGTCAATTTGAATTGCGGTATGATTTTTTAGACTTTTTGTTACGCCATCAAATATCACTGTGGTTGCATTTCCCAAAATTTTGGGTGCCTGAACCGACAAAATGACTGACAGCGAAGCAATTAAAATTGAAAAAAGAAGTCCCCATAAATCTCTGCGCATATATTTGAAAAGTCGAATAATCGTTGGAAAGAAATTTTGAGCTCGCCGACCTTTTTGAAAACGGTCAGCCCCTTTGCCACCTCGATTGAGATAATTTCCTCTCATCATTGGTCATCACCTCCTCTGGCGGTCAAATGTGCAATTGAAACACCCATCTTGACCAAATCATCATCCGAGAGTTGAGATTGCATTGTTTCTTGATATTGCGGACATGATTTTGCCAAACTTTCATGAGTACCAAGTCCTACGGCAATTCCATTTTCTAAAACTAAGATTTGGTCAGCTGACATAACGGTTGCGATTCTTTGAGCCACAATCACCTTGATTTTATTTTTATGTTTTTCCGAATGATTAATAGCTGTTCGTAATTGTCTGTCAGTAGCAAAGTCCAAGGCCGAAAATGAATCGTCAAATAGATAAATTTCTGCCTCTTTAATCAAGGTTCTAGCAATCGAAATTCTTTGTTTTTGACCACCAGAGAAATTTGCGCCATTTTGTTCGACCGCCAGCTCAAGTCCACCTTGTTCACGAACGAAATCAGCAGCTTGTGCAATTTCCAAAGCTTGCCACATTTCTTCATCTGTTGCATCACTTTTCCCAAATTGAAGATTCGAGCGGACAGTTCCCGAAAAAAGTTGAGCTTTTTGTTGCGTAAAAGAAACTTTTTCATGCAAGTCATACTGTGAAATTTGGCGAATATCAGTACCATCAATTGTGACACTTCCATTTGTCGGGTCAATTAATCTGGCAATCAAATTCAAAATCGTTGATTTACCAGAACCAGTCCCCCCAATAATTGCTAAGGTCTGACCAGCTGCTACATTTACTGACAAGTCACTTAGCGCTTGTCTTTTTGCTTCATCAAATTTGAAAGATACATGATTAAGAGCTAGAGAATTGCGGACAGAATTGCTTTCAGACAATTTGTCATTTCCGTCAGAGGATAGCCGTTGGCGTCTTAGCGCCTCTACGGATATGCTCGAATTTTCATCAGTAATTTTATCTTTAGATTCTAAAATTTCTCGAACTCGAACAGCTGAAACCTGAGCTCGTGGCACCATGACAGCAACTGCTGATAGTTGCATAAATGACATCAAAATCTGTGTGGCATAGGTCAAAAAGGCAACTAATGAACCCATTTCCATCATATTTTTACTGATAAGATGAGCGCCAAACCAAACAATTCCAATATTTGTAAAACTGAGAATAACCGTCATAATTGGCATTAACATCGCAATCGTCGTCAAAACCACTTGACTGGTATGTGTCAAATCACGGTTAGCCTCATCAAATTTATCAATTTCATATTGGTCTCGTCTAAAAGCACGAATCACCCGAACACCAGTTAAACCTTGTTGAAAAATCAGATTAATTTTATCAACTTTTGTTTGCATTGACCGAAACCGTGGCATGGAAATAGCAATATTAATAACGACAGCCAAAGTTAAAATAGGCAGGGCAATCAAAAAAACCAGCAGTAAATCATGTGATAATTTCCAAGCCATGAAAATAGAACCAATGAGCATCATTGGCGCCATGAGCATCATTCGTAACATCGTTTGAAAGACATTTTGCAATTGAGTCACATCATTTGTTGTACGTGTAATTAAAGTTGCATCACCAAATTCCTGAAAGTTGCGCTCGTCCATGAATAAAACTTTCTTAAATAAATCATGGCGTAATTTCAGGCCCAATCCTTGAGATTGTTTGGAAGCAAAATAAACATTTCCAATTGCCGAAAGCCAACTGGCCAGAGAAACGAAAAGCATAATTAGACCCATAAACCAGATATATTTCATATCAGATTGACCAATACCTTTATTGATAATATCCGCTGTAATCGTTGGAAGCCAAAGATTAGTCACAACTTGAATAACTAACAAAAAAAGTGCCCAAAATACAGGCCAAAAATTTAAATATCGCCTTCCAATCGTTAGCATAATTTCCCCTTTTCCCCAGAAACTACCCTTAGTAGTTTTTCTTTATTTTTCTTAGTTTTCATTCAAATATTATAGCACTTTTATCAGAAATTAACAGAAAAGTTACTGACAGAATGATTAATTTAGTAAATAATTTTACCAAATATTTTAATCATTCTGTCAGTAACTTTTTAATGAATTTCGACTGCTGGATAGGCCTCAACATAGCTTTCTCCTTGACTTCCTAGATAAGTGACTTTTCTTTCTGAAAAATCAGCTTCATAAGAAATCACACCAGCTTCCCAAGTGGCACTCAAGAATTCCGGAAAAGTCGTTTGTCCAGCTTGGTCAGCCCGCAAGGCCTTAATCAAAGCTTCTTGGTCAAAAACTGGCACCTCATGAAAACCACTCACCATTGGTGAATTGGTCACGCTAATTACGCCAGCGCTTGTCCAAAACGTACTTTGTCCGGCAGGAAGGGTCCAAACATTTTTTAAAACTCCAGCTTCTCGCATACATTCAGCCAAGTATGGAAAACCACCTACTTTTGGACGAATTTTCTCTGCTTTTTTCATGGCGCCTTGCACAAGTTCAATTGCATTCATCTTTTGACCTCATCTTCATTTATTTTGATGATTAATTATAACAAAAATTCTAAGAAAAAAATGCTGACGGAGGACTGAAATTTTCGTCAGTAATTTTTTTATTCCCAACTTCAATACTCCCCTTGTCGCATTGAACTGACAGAATTAATCAGCATTCATATTTTTTCATAAATAATGGAATTTCTTCAATTAATCGACTTGGCAAGACCACATATGTTTTCCGAGCTAAGACGCTTGCGATTAAACTATGCAAATAAGTTGCAGCAGCAACTACTTCCTCTGTTTCTCCATGAAACTGAGCTAAAAAGCCACCAACCATCCCGGCTAAAGTGTCCCCCATTCCCCCAGTTGCCTGAGCTGGACTTCCTATTTTCAAGATAAATGATTCCCGATTTGGCGCAAAAATTCGTGTTTCTGAAGATTTAGCAACGACAATCGCTCCGAGTTGATTAACAAAATCTTGAACTTCTTGTTTGGTTTGTTGACCAATTTTCAAACCAGAAAGTCGTTCCAATTCCATTTCATGAGGTGTAAAAACCGTATTTTCAGGAAATGGTAAGTCTAAATGCTCTCTAGCAAAAAGGGTCAGTGCCGAACCATCAATGACCAACTTTTGATTTTCTGTCAGTAAATTCAAAACTTCTGTCAGTAAATCTAGTCTTTCTAAGCCCAATCCTGGACCAATAACAATAACGTCAGCAGCTTTTGCTACTTCTCTTAGCTTTATCAAATCATCAAAATCTAAAGTCATTGCTTCTGGAAGTCTTGCCTGTAAAGCACTATGATTTTCTTTAGCCAGTGCCACAGAAACTAAGCCCGCACCTGAATAAACTGCACTTGTCGTCGCCAAAATAGCCGCACCACCATATTGACGATTACCGCCAATCACTAATAAGCGACCATAAGTTCCTTTGTAAGAAGCTTTTTTACGTTTTTTAATTACTTTTGCTAAAATTTCATCAGTCAGTTCAATCATAATGCTATTTTACCGCATTTCATATCGATTTCCAATATCAAATATCAATATTTAAAATCCTTATCGCTCGCTGAATTTAAATTTACTATTTTTCAATACTCTTTCCCCTATTTCTGCTCACATCATGTTAAAATTAAAGCATGACAAAATCAGCTAAAACATTTGACGTTATTGTTGTTGGCGCAGGCCCTTCTGGAATGATGGCTGCCATCTCAGCCGCGCAAAATGGAGCAAAAGTTGCTCTTATTGATAAAAATAAAAAAGTCGGAAAAAAATTATTAATGACAGGTGGCGGACGCTGTAATGTGACAAATGCCCGTTCTGTTGACGAAATATTAACAAATGTTCCTGGAAATGGTCGTTTTCTTCATTCAGCCTTTTCTCAATTTTCTAACCTTGATATTATCGAATTTTTTGAAAGCAATGGTGTTAAATTAAAAGAAGAAGACCACGGGCGCATGTTCCCTATAACCGACAAATCAAAAACAATTGTTGATGCCCTCTTCAATAAAATTTTGAGCCTCCGTGTTTCTTATTTTCCAAGCCAAGCGGTTGATAAGCTTCTCATTGAAAACGGAGCGGTAATTGGTCTTGAAACGGATAGCGAGAGCTTTTTAAGCCCTACAATTATCCTCTCAACAGGCGGACGCGCTTATCCTTCCACAGGTTCAACTGGTGATGGCTATCGTTTAGCACGCTCAGCAGGGCATAGTATTTCACAACTCTATGCCACTGAATCTGCCCTGATTTCTGACGAACCATTCATTTTAGACAAAAGTCTTCAAGGCATTTCCCTACGCGAAATCAAACTCTCAGTACTCAATTCTAAGGGAAAAGCAATCATCTCTCATCAGCATGATTTATTATTTACGCATTTCGGAATTTCTGGTCCAGCTGCTCTGCGTTGTTCAAGTTTCATTAACCAACTTCTTGCTAAAGGTGAAAAAATGGTCACAGTCAGCTTAGACCAATTCTCCGAAAAAAAGTTGGGCTCTTTGAAAAATGAACTGACTAGCCTTTCTAAAACAGATAAATCAATTAAAAATGCCTTCTCAGGATTGACCCAAGAACGTATGCTTCTATTTATCCTTGAAAAAGCTGGAATTGACCCTAGTCTTTCTGCCAAGACGCTATCTGAGCAGCAAATTGATAAAATCGCTAGTCTTTTCAAAAATTGGCAAATCACAATTAGCAAAACTTTACCAATTGAGAAATCTTTTGTAACAGGTGGCGGTGTTTCTCTCAAAGAAATAAATCCTAAAAGTATGGAGAGTAAACAAACCCAAGGTTTATTCATGACCGGTGAACTTTTAGATATTAATGGATACACTGGCGGTTATAATATTACCTGCGCCTTTGTGACAGGTTTTGTTGCTGGAAAACACGCTGCCCAAATCGCATCTTATTTCCAACAATAAGTCAGCCCTAGCTCAGGCTTGCACATTCTTTATAGAAATGGTACTATATTAAAGTACTGTTTTGCGGTGGTGGCGGAATTGGCAGACGCGCAGGATTAAGGATCCTGTCGGGAATTTTCTTGGTGCGGGTTCAAGTCCCGCCCACCGCACTAATATTAACTCGGCTAAGGCTGAGTTTTTTTATTGTCTTTTTTGGAAAACAAATAAAAAGTACCAACACTGGTACTTTTAAAATTCCTCATAATGTTCAAAAAGTACTTCTAAATCTGCTATTTCACTTAACAAAGTTTGGCCAACATTTGTATCCTTGACTCGTTTTCTTTGGTCAACTTCGGCTACCAGGCGTTTCAGGCTAATAATATCCGTCCCTTTTTCAACTGCTTCTTTAACGGTTGAAAAGGGTTGATGCGCAACCAGTTGAATGCCAAAACTATTATAAAGAAGAGTATACCCAGCAATTCCTGTTTCCTTTTGATAAGCTTTTGCAAAACCACCATCTATCACAATCAACTTTCCATCTGCCTTGATTGGATTTTCACCATTTTTTTCTTTGATAGGGGTGTGCCCATTCACCAAATGTCCCCCTTCATCTAAACCAAAGTTTTCTAAAATTTTCCTGATAATTTCAGCTTCCTCACGCAATTGATAATAAGGATTTTTCTTTTCCACATGCGTTTTCTTATCCTTGATATAATAGCGTTCAAAGGTTGTCATTGCCGTTTTACCAAATAATGAAGAGCATTCTCCCACCCAAAGATACCACATCAAATCTGTTGCTAAATCCGTCGAGTTTTCTGGATGAGCAAGACATTTTCTAACCTCTTGGTCAAAGAAATCAAGCAAATCACGGCCAGCATGAGCCTCTTTGTTAACCGTAAATGATTTAAAATCACCATTTTCATGTAAGGGAAGACAACCATGAATCAACAAGTTTCCATTGTAAGAAAGATACATAGCTCCCTTTTCTTGTAAAAATTCAACATGACGTTTAAGTTTATCAGAACTTCTAAAATTATTTAATAAATGACTGATTATTTTTTCTTCTTCAGCAGTCAAACTTTCAGGCTGCTCAGGATTTACTGTGGGCGCTTGAAAATCAGTTAATTCATAAACTTCAGTTCCAAATTTTATTGTTTTTTCGGAAAAATCAATGAAATGAAGGACATCACGATGTTCAAGTTGAAAATCAGGTCGGCGTTTTATCAACTGACTCTCTAACTTAAATTGTAAAATGGCTGTGGCTTCTTGTAATTTATTAAGGAGTGCCTTTTCATCATCTGACAAACGAACCCCGTCGACCAAGCGTGGTTGAAAAGCCTCACTTGGCTCATAATAACGTTCAGCATACTCTAAAATCATCCGTAAATTAATCCCATAAGATTCTTCAAGAATATCGAGATTCCCATAGCGGGCACAGATTCTAATTACATTCATCATGGCTAAAGGTGAACCACTAAAAGCTGCCATCCATACAATATCATGATTGCCCCATTGAACATCAACTGAGGGCATTTTTATTAAGCGGTCAATGATTTTATCTGGATAAGGTCCTCGATCATAAATATCTCCCACCACATGAAGGTGGTCAACCGTCAATCTGCGAATCGTATCTGCAAGTGCAACAATTAAGCGAGTAAGTTCACCCAAATTTTGCAATTGCGAAAGGATTGAATCAAAATAATCTCTTTTATCAGTCGTCGAATCCACTTCATTGATTAACTCTTCTAAGATATATCGAAATTTTTCTGGAAAAGCTTTTCGGACTTTTGATCGAGTATATTTTTGACCGACAAATTTTACAGTCTTTAAAAGATAAACTAAATTGATTTGACAATAGTTCTCAAATTCTTCTGTCTCTTTTAGTTGACACTCAGAATCTAGTTTTTCTTGTGGATAATAAATCAAGGTTGCAAGTGATGATATTTCTGTCGCAGAAAATTCTGGAAAACAATCTCTAAGTTTTTCTTTGATACTGCCAGAACCATTTCTCAAAACATGATTAAAAGCATCATATTCACCATGCACATCACTCATAAAATGCTCTGTTGCTTTTGGTAGTTCACAAATAGCACTCAAATTAATAATTTCTGTCAGTACTGCTTCCTTTGACGAAAACTGTTTTTTTAGTAATTGATAATATTTTTTATCCATAATAAAAGTAAATGAGGTTTCGATCCCTCATTCACACTCTGCTTTCTATCTAAAAAAGTCGGGAATTATTAGACTTATTCTTGCATTTTATCATATAGAAAGCAGATAGTAAAGCGCTCACATTTGTAATTAATCATTATTTCTGTCAGTAAAATTTTTACTGACAAAAAAATCTGTCAGTAATGACAGACTATTTTTTGATTTTAATAAATAATACTTTAAGATAATTTCCTTCTGGAAAGCTGTCAGCAATATGAAAATCAGCTGGTAATTTTTCTTCTTGGAAAACGGTAAATTTTACTCCCTTATTTTTGAGCGCTTCTTCAATCATTTGACGGAATTTTTTATCAGAAACATTTGCTGCATTTGTTGATGCAATTAATGTCCCATTATTTTCTAAAATTTCAACAGCTTCCTTAACAAGGTCGCCATAATTTTTAGCTACTGAGAATGTTTTTTTACCATTTCTGGCAAATGAAGGAGGGTCGAGGACAACCATGTCATAAGTCAATTCTTTTTTCTTAGCATAATTAAAATAACCAAAAACATCCATCACATAGATTTTTTGACTCTCTGGTTCAATTCCATTGATCAAAAATTGTTCTCTCGTTTTATCAAGCGAACGTTTCGCCAAATCGACTGACGTTGTTTGACTGCTCCCTCCAAAAGCTGCTGCAACTGAAAAAGCGCCTGTATAACTAAACATATTTAGTAAAGTTTTACCAGTTGAAAGACCGCCCGCAAGTGCCCCGCGAACATTTTTTTGGTCAAGAAAAATTCCTGTCATTAACCCTTCATTTAGATAAGTCGCATAAGTCACGCCATTTTCCATGACCAACAAAGGTTCAGCCGCTTCTTGGCCAAAAATATGTTGACTTTCTAAAGCAGCCTCAGAAAAACGAAGTTTTTCATAAGCCCCTTTAATATCTGGGAACACGACTTGAAAAGCCTTAACAATCGCTTTTTTTTGACTATATATAAATTGATTGTACCAAGAAAAGACAGCAAAACCATTATAAAAATCAATGGTTAAGCCGCCTAATCCATCTCCTTCACCATTAAAAAGACGAAAGGCGTTCGTTAATTCATCCTGATAGAAGTTCGCCCGTAAAGCGCGTGCATTGACAAATTTTTCCACATAAAAATGATGGTCAATTTTTACTGACGAAGAATCTAAAAGCCAACCCACTCCTTTATTTTGTTTTGAAAGATAACCTGTTCCAAGCGCTTGCCCTTTTTCATCAAAAAATTGTGCAAAATCATCCTCCAAAAGGGGTGAATTTAAATCTTCTGCCACCAAAAGTGGATAACCAGCCCGCAATTTCTTTGCTGCTTTTGTCCGTACTGTAATTTTTTTCATGCTTTAATTATAACAAAAAAGTACTTTCTTTTTCTTTTAAAAACCAAAATAACCACCAGATAGACTATCCAGTAGTTATACAATCAAAAGCATATTTTTAAGTCCGACGAACATTTTTCAAAGCTAAAACATTCGCAAGATAGAGCAGAGCCGCAAAAAGTAGCATAATGAGCAAATCAAACCAGATTCCAGAGAATCCTACTCCTCTTTTAACTACCTCTTGCATGGCAGAAATTCCATAATAAACCGGAATACAATGAGCGATTGCTTGAAGAATGACAGGCATCGTATCCACAGGAATCAAACCAGAAAATAAAAATTGGGGAACAATCGCTAAAGGAATCATCTGTACAAATTGAAATTCTGTTTTTGCTAATGTGGATAAAAGTAATCCAAACAATAAAGCGATGATGGCGATAAAGAAATTAATGACAAAGACCCAACCAATATTTCCGTTATTATGAACCCCTAAAATCCAATAAGTAAAAACAACCATGAGTGCTGTTTGAATCATTGCAAGAATTCCATAACTCAAAGTATAGCCCGTCACGATTTCAGTTCGTTTCACAGGAGTGACTAACATTCTCCCCAGCGTCCCTGAGGTTCGCTCGTTCACTAATGAAATACCTGAAATTAGAAGCACCAAGAAGAAAGCAAAGGCTCCAACTAAAATCGGTGCTAAATCATCAAAAGTAGCATTTGTACTACTAGGATCTCCGTACAAATAGTGACTCGTTACTTTATACTGCTCTGTATCAACCCTGAAATTTGTTGAAAAACTTTGACCTGATGTTTGAGGTAACTTACTTATCAAATTTTGCAGAGCCTGCTTAGTCTCCTCTTTAGTTGCCTTAACTTGGCTTTCTTGAATGACTTGTGTTAAAAGTAGCTTAATCGCAGAACTTGTTCCATTTGACTGATTAGCATAACTAACATCAATATTTTTTCCCGAAATACTAACAATTGCACTCAAATCTTTCTCATTCATTGTTGAGCGATTATTTTCAGAAACACTAATCACTTTCAGATGTGCTTTATCATTTGGCATATCCTTCAAAGCTCTTGTTAATTCTGTATTATCAGACTTCAAACCCACTCTGTAAGCAGTATTTGACGGTACTTGAAAGAGAAAGTACATGAGCGTCAAAATAAATATTGGAGCTAAAAACATCATTGCCAGCGTCCTAGGGTCACCACGCCGTTGAAGCATAATTCGTTTAAAGATAGCAAGTGTTCTCATTTCGCTGCCCCCTTATTTTCTAACTCTAAATTTTTTCCCGCAACAATAAAGGCTTCCTCAACCGAGGCAACTTGATACTTTTCCTTAATTTCCTTTGGCGAACCTTCTGCTATAAATTTACCATTTCTAAGCATCAGTACGACATCACAACGTTCAGCTTCATCCATAACATGCGTCGTAATTAATATTGTTTTTCCTTGATTTGCTTGATTTCGCAGCTCTTCCCAAATTTCTTGACGCAATTCTGGATCAATCCCAACAGTTGGTTCATCTAAAAGTAAAATCGGAGCATCCGTTTGCAGAGCAATAGCGAGTGATAAGCGCCTTTGCATTCCTCCTGAATAATTAGAAATTGATTGATTTAACTGCTTAGTCAGATTTACTGTAGCAGCTGCCTTATCAAGTTTTCCTTGTAAATCCTTTTTTTTGATTCCTTGCAAAGAACCAAAAAATTCTAAATTTTGTTTGCCGGTCAATTCCTTAAATAGGGCGTCTTCTTGCGCCATATAGCCTAATTTCCCTAATACTTCTCTGTCAGGAATTTTTCTTTCAAGAATCTTAACATTGCCAGAATCCAATTTTTGCATTCCAACAATGGCCTTGATAAACGTTGACTTACCAGCTCCAGAAGGTCCAATCAAACAAATAATTTTTCCACTTTCAAATTCATAGGATAAATGGTCTAATATTGCCTTATCGCCAAATTTCACACTAATATCATTAATAGCAATCGGTGATTTCATATTATTCTCCCCTAAACAATGAATGAGTGCTCGTTCATTTTTCTTGTTGAAGTAATTTTATCACTTCAATTCATGATTGTCAAAAATTAAACTTTGAGTGTCTTTATAGTAATTTCAGTGGCAAATTCTATTTCTTCCTCTAATGACATATTGTTAATTCCCAAAACTCTTTTACCTATATAGGTCGCTAAAGGATAAAAAAGAATCTGTAGAATTTTTTCAATCGGAAGATTTTTTATTTTTTGTTCCGCTTGGAGGCGAACAATTGTTGGTAAAACTAACTGTTTGGCCTGTTGCTCGAAAAATTTTTTTAAGTCTTCAACAAAAACGGAATTAACAAGCATTTGTCCCAACATCAAGCGAATCACATTTATATTTTTATCAGCAAAATAAAAACGGTCAGCAATGGTTACCTTAACGAGCTCTTCCACGCTTTCAAATCCTTTGCCAAATGTATTATCATTAAATTGATTGGCGACAGTATCCATTGTACCCTCAAAGATAGGTGCAAGTACCGCTACAAGAATGGCTTGTTTCGTGGGGAAAGTGTGGTAAACAGAACCAACAGAAACTCCCGCCCTTTTTGCAATTTGTTGAGAAGTTGTCGCTTCAAAGCCTTGTGATGCAAAGAGCTCTAATGACGCCTGTAAAACTTTCTTTTGCTTTTCTGTCAAATTTTCCATTTTTTTTAGGGTATCAGCATAAACCTCATTTAATGTTTGTTCTTCAGACATGATATCTCCTTTTAAACTGAATAAATGATTACTCATTCATTATAATATTTTGAAGAATGAACATCAAATAAAGTCTAATAAAGCTATCTAAAAATAGCATTTTGTAGTATAATGATAAGAACTTTAAGCTTTGAGGAACTTAGCACAAATCACTTATATCTTTATAAAGGAGTTCATATGGCCTGTACAACATTTCTCGTCGGTAAAAAAGCCTCATTAGATGGCACAACTTTAATTGCACGAAACGAAGATGGTGGGGATAAACCTAATCCTCAACGTTTTGTTGTCATCAATCCTGAAAATCAACCCAAGCACTATCGCTCTATCACCACAGCTTGTGAATTTGACTTACCAGAAAATCCCCTATCATATACTTCTACACCTGACGCGGATTCAAGCTATGGTATTTGGGCAGCGGCTGGAATTAATAGTGAGAATGTTGCCATGACTGCGACAGAAACCTCAACAACAAATAGTCGTATTTTGGGATTGGACCCTTATGTTGAAACAGGACTAGGTGAAGAAGACTTCACAACAATTACCCTCCCTTATATCCAGAGTGCGCGTGAGGGTGTTGAACGGATGGGGCAACTCTTAGAAAAATATGGAACTTATGAATCAAACGGGATGGCTTTTTCTGATAAAGATGAAATTTGGTGGTTAGAAACACTAGGTGGACATCAATGGGCAGCTATTCGTATCCCCGACGACGCTTATGTTATTGCTCCTAATCGTCTTAATATTGATTGGTATGATTTTGAAAGTTCTGACACGATTTATTCAACTGGTTTGAAAGAATTTATTGATAAGAACAAGCTTAATCCAGACTTTGATGGTTATAACCTTCGTCATATTTTTGGTTCAAGTACCATTAAAGACACGCGCTACAACAATCCACGCGCTTGGTATGTGCAAAACTATTTTTCTCCAGAAACCACAGGAAATGACGATCCATTTAACCAAGATTTACCTTTCATCTGCCATGCCAATCGCAAAATTTCCATTGAAGAAATTAAGTTTGTCATGTCAAGTCATTATGAAAATACAGCTTATGACCCATACAGCACAACATCAAGCGCCGCAGAACAAAAAATGATTCGACCAATTGGACTCAATCGTAATTTGGAACTCCATGTTTTACAAATTCGAGATAATATAGACAAGGAGCTTGCTGGCATTCATTGGCTTGCTTTTGGACCTAACAGTTTCAATAGCCTTGTTCCATTTTATGCTAGAGTAAGTGATACCCCTACTTGTTATCGCGATACAAAAGCCGACTTTGACCCAACCAAAATGTATTGGTTGACTACAATGACCGCTGTTCTAGGAGACAGTAATTTCCAAGGCTATGTCGATAAAAGAGACAATTTTGACCTAAACACAATGGCAAAATTAAGAGCCTTACAAAACGAAACCGACAAAGGAAGTGACCAATCACTTGAAGCAGTGAACGAAAAACTTGCACAGATTGCTCTGACTGCTCAAACTGAACTTCTTGGTAAAATGGTTATTTCTGGTTCCAATCACATGAAACTTCGCTTTGATTTTAATGATTAAAAAAATACGGATGGATTATCCGTATTTTTTGTTTTTAGAAACCAAAAGAATTATCCTTAAGCTCATCTTCTCTCGCCTTTTTATCTTCCTGTTCACGTTTTGATTTATATGCTCTTAGTTCATCTAATTCCTCCTGAATGGCAGATATATTTTCGTTATCTTTCCACCATCTCAATTGTTGGAGCTCATTTTTTAAAACACTAATATCATCCTCTAACTTTATTTTTTCTATTATTGGTTTTTTAGAAGTTGGATAAATATCTTCAATAACATCAACAACAGTATCTGTGTAATCCGTAATATAGTAATGCTTTAAGTTGCTAGTTCCCTGAATAAACTCAAACGTTCCTCCTTTGAATCCCTCAATAATTTCTGAATCTTCAATTATTGATATATCACTTACACTTCCTTTTTTCACATCATAATTTCGGTCTAAATTAACGTTCTCTATACTACTGCGAATATCAATAACATTATAAAAAGTTAATTTATAATACTCTTTATCTCTTGTTTTAAAAGCAATACTATAAACCATATTATCTCCCGTAATATTTGTTATAACAAGAGGATTATAATTAAATTCACTATCACTACGTTTTCCCATTCTTTTACCACCCATTTTAATATCGAATTTTTATTTTTATATAAGAATCTACTGAATCTTGAATTTCTATAGAAGGAGCTCCATTTACAGAACTCCCAGAATGTAAATTCACTTTATCTCCATTTTTTGTATATCCAACAATAACCTCTTTTGATGTTCCTTCATTGTATATTTTAATATTTGATAGACTCATACTATCAAATTCTTTTCTAGCTGCAGAGTAACCTTTGATACTTGAGTCAAAATTATACATTGAATTACTAGGATTTGTATACATCTTGTTTTTTAACACTCCAAGAAATTCTTTACTATCCGTCATCTTTTCGAGTTCTGTTATCTCACTTAACCCTTCAATTGTTAAAATGGCTCCACTCTCCGCGGGATTAACAACCACATCTTCTTGAACTTTAGATACACTAGCAATTTCTTCTGGACTTGCTTGTTTGGTAACTTTAAAGTTTGGGAGATATGCTCCAAGTTCTGTTAACACAAAATTTGACTCGCCGTTAACAAAATAATAAGTATTTGTTTTTTCCCACTCCCAGCCTTTCTCAACATATTTTGAAACATCAAGATGACTGGCATTGTCCAATAAGAGTTTCATTAATTGAGCATTTTCAATAAAAGAATCTATTGAAAAAACATCTCCAGCGGAATGACTATTTGAATTAATGGTAGCCAACGTATTAAGATAAGCTTCAAGTCCTGCTTTCGTCCAGCCCTGTTTCTGTAGTGTGTTGAGGATATCTGAAACTGACGACTCATATTTATCTCGGTCTTTATCTGTCAAACCATTAACATCAAGTCCTTTAAGCAATTCTTCACGTTCTGCTTCATCATCTGAAACCAAAGCTGAATCCAATTTTTGATTTGTGAGCGTTTTGTACCAACTCATATCAGAACCTGCTGGCATAGAAAAATTCCCATTAGAATCGAATCGTCCTTGATTAAGTGATTTAACCCCTTGCATGGCACTTTGAAAAACAATTAGACTCTCTTGAAACAAATGACTGGTACTTGAAGAAAATTCATGTAAAATTCGGAGCTTATCATCAATTTCTTTAATTTCATTGGCGTAATGCTCTGCTACATTCTCTAGTCTTTTTCCCTCATAAATGAGTTCTTCTGTGACATTTTTTGCTAAATCCCCTAAAAGAGTATTATTGAACATCCCAATTTGAATAAGAACTGTCGCCTGTTGCTGTTGTTTAATCTCTTTTAAGTGATTTAACCTCTCCTCATCATAGATTGTATCGTTAAAAGCATTAAAGGCAAAACTTTGAGATTGAAAGACTTGGATATCGTTTTTAATATCTTCCGTTGCTGATTCTAATTTTGAAAGCACAGGTTGAACTAGACTTGTAAAAAGTGTTCCAACAGCATTGTAAGCTTTTCCTGATAATTGAGCTGAACCTCCATTTACCATACTAATTAAATGGTCGCTTCCGGCTTTTAATCGACTTACGATTTCATTCGCACTTGAAACATTATGATTCATAGCCGAAATGAAAAGTTGACCGTCATTTTTATTATACTTTAATCCCACGGCAAAGCGTTCCTCTCTTTATGAAGTTGGTCAATATTATCTTGAATTGTCAATTGAGCTTGACCGTAGCCTTGATGAAGGAGCTCAGACTTAGTAGAGACAACTCGCTGAACTTCTTGCCTTACCGCTTGAAATTCCGCCTCTTTCCAGCTTGTATTTTCTCCCTCTTGTTGAGCTTGAAAATACAATTCTTCTTCTGCATTAAATAGACGATTCATTTCACTATGAAAACGTTCAAGTTGGTTCTCTTGATATCGATATTCTCGGTTGATTTCATCAATTTGATTTTCTTTGAAAAGAATTTCACGTCCTAACATCAGCCTTTCATCTGCACTTTTATCTCTCATACTAGAATCCCCAACTATTAGCGTCAGCTTTATCCCGATATTCTATTGCCTGTGCTAATCCTTCAACTTTATCCGCTTGCTTTTGAATACAAGTAACGAGTTCACTCACATCTTTAAGCATTTGATTGTTTAGATTCTTCCCTGCTTTCATACATGGAATATTACTTCCTGAAAATTCAAGGTGTTCATTTTGAATTCCTGAAGCTTCAACTCCTGTCAGTTTAGAAATTGCACTCTGTGCGGTCATGACATCAGAACTAATTCTTGATGTTCCCATAATTTCTCCTTTAATTTCAGCATTTATAATTACGTTAATTTTACAAAAAAATTATTTCTTTTGCAAATAATGGTTATTTCTTTGACGCACACAGAAATAAAAAGAGCTTGATTTCAAAAATCAAACTCTTTTTATTTATTAGCTTTTAGATTATTTTTCAGTCAAAGCTGCAAGGCCTGGAAGTACTTTACCTTCGAGGAGTTCCATTGAAGCTCCACCACCAGTTGAAATCCATGAGAATTTATCTGCATAACCAAGGTTGATTGCTGCTGCTGCTGAGTCACCACCACCGATGATTGATTTAACACCTGGTTGTTTAACGATAGCTTCCATCAATCCAACAGTACCTGCTTGGAAGTCTGGGTTTTCAAATACACCAACTGGACCATTCCAAACAACTGTTTTAGCACCTTCAAGTTGTGTGTTGTAGTCAGCAATTGTTTTGCTTGCTACGTCAAGTCCCATGAAGCCTGCAGGAATATTTTGGTCAGCAGTTTCTTTAACTTCTGTGTAACCAGCAAATGCGTTAGCAACTTTGTGGTCAAGTGGCAAAATCAATTTTCCAGCTGCTTTTTCAAGCAATTCTTTAGCAAGATCAAGTTTGTCATCTTCAACGAGTGAAGTTCCGATTTCGTAACCTTGAGCTTTCAAGAATGTGTAAGCCATCCCACCACCGATGATAACTTTATCAGCTTTTGAAAGAAGGTTTTCGATAACACCGATTTTATCTGAAACTTTTGAACCACCAAGGATTGCTACGAATGGACGTTCTGGAGCTTCAACTGCTTCTTGGATATAAGCAATTTCGTTTTCAAGAAGGAAACCAGCAACGGCTTTATCAACATTTGCTGAGATACCAACGTTTGATGCGTGAGCACGGTGAGCTGTACCAAATGCGTCATTAACGAAGATTCCGTCACCAAGTGAAGCCCAGTATTTACCAAGTTCTGGGTCATTTTTAGATTCTTTTTTACCGTCGATGTCTTCAAAACGAGTGTTTTCAACGAGAAGGATTTCTCCATCTTTAAGTTCGTTGATTGCTGCTTCAAGTTCTGCTCCACGAGTAGTTCCTGGGAAAACAACATCTTGACCAAGTTTTTCAGAAAGAGCTTTAGCTACTGGTGCAAGTGATTTACCAGCTTTGTCAGCTTCTTCTTTAACACGTCCCAAGTGAGAGAAGAGGACTGCACGTCCACCTTGTTCAAGGATGTATTTAATTGTTGGAAGCGCAGCAGTGATACGGTTATCATTTGTGATTACGCCATCTTTAATTGGAACATTAAAGTCAACACGTACGAGGACTTTTTTGCCTTTAAGTTCAACGTCTTTTACAGTCAATTTTGCCATTTGGAAAAATTCTCCTTATAAGATATTTTTGTTGAGATTGAAAAAGCGCCATGCTGATTCAATTCAAATCGATAGGTTAATTATATCACAAATTCGAATAATTTGGCTTTGAGAATTTTACTTTTAGCTTGTAAAGGGTTACTTTTAAAAGATTTTTACTGACAGATTTTTTTATTTTTAAAAATGAATTTAAAAAGGGCTGTCAGTAATATATTTTTGAATTCCATAAGCGACACCATCTTCTGTATTACTTTTCGTAATCACTTTTCCTATTTTTTTTAAGTCATCAGAAGCATTTGCCATGACAATTGGTAGCCCAACAGCTTTTAACATACTTAAATCATTTTCATTATCGCCAAATGCTGCAAGTTCGCTTTGCTCTAACTGTTCTCTTTGGGCAATAAATTGGACTGCTTTAGCTTTTTGAGCTTCAAGATGTGTAATCTCAAGATACGTTTCCCAAGTTTTTTGAATGATTATATCAGGAAAATTTAGCTTTTCTAAATGTTTTTTAATTTCTTCTAACTTACTTTCATTTGGTGTAATCAAAAGAATTTTAAATATTTCTAGTCTTGGTCGCTCAGTTATCAATGTTTCCAAATCTACTAACTTAGGAACCTGTGGAGTAAATTGCATTTCTTGTTTGATGTCTTTATCAATCTTTTCAACATACCAATCGCTTAAACTGTACAGGGATAGATTTATTTCAGGATAATCTTTTTTGATTGTCTTAATCAATTCTTGAGCGCTAGCATGAACCATTGGATTTGCTTTAATAACTTCATTTTTAGCAAAAATAAGCCCGCCATTAAAAGCAACTTGTGAGCTTTTTAAATTCAATTGATTAATTAGACTCTCCATCGCTTGAGGCGCTCTTGCTGAAACCAAAGAAAACGGAAGATTAGAGTTTTCAATCACTTCTTGAGTCTTTTTGGAAATTTTACCTTGGTCATCAAGTAAAGTCCCGTCTAGGTCAGAAAAAATATGTTTAATCTTAGTCATCTTATCCCCCTCTATCCTCTATTTTAACAAAATTTACTGACAGATAAAGTAACTTTTAAAGACGAAATTTATAAAGAGGAAAAAATTATTATATTTTCTTTTTTCTGTTATCAATAATATCAGGATAGAATTTTCGCAATTTTCTCGCTGACAATAGTGCAAAAATAGCAGCTAAAAATTGTAAGATAAGCGTCACCAATCCCAATAAGACCCCCACCGTTAACTCCAAAAGATTATGCGCCTGATTTGCTAAAATAATCAAAACAACACCAATAACACTCAAGATATTAAGACCATATACTAAAATCGAAGCAATACTTTTTATTTTTAATTTATGATTTTGGGTATGAAGCGCAATCGCATAAATTAAAATAATTAAACCAAAACCTAAAGTTAAATATTGGTCTGTAATAATTTTTGTTATTTGTAGCAAAAAAATGATGAATACAGCGATAATCCAGATTCCTAACAAACCATTGTATTTATAAGCTTTTTGAATCACTTCTTTTTCTTTATTTTCGTCAATCTCTTCTTTCATCCTTTTCATCCTTTACATCCTTTACATTCCTAGATAATTGTACTAGTCCTTTTAATATTCCAATTGTCTGGAAAGTTCTTTTTGTAATTGGAAAAAGGATTAGAATTAACAGTGCAAAACAGACAGTCAAAACAAGTATGGTCAACTGAGAGGTCATAATAAAACTGATGGCTAATCCCCAAAATATAAATGGAACTACAAAAAGTAAAACTCTTGTAAAATACCACATCTTAATTCCCGTAGAAAGTATTTTTTGTTTCATAGCTAGTGAAATCTCTTCCTTTTGATAATTTATTCGCTTGACATAATGAGTGTATAATTTTTCAAAAAAGAAAATCTCTAATACAATTACTGATAGTGTGACCAATAAAATCAAAAATATTATTAAAATATTATATTTAAAGTTAGTATGGATAAAAAAGTTTCTAGAACCCTTTTCAGCCCAAGAAGAAAGCAAAGTAGGAAAAACAATTATCGCAAACATTATAATACTTATTGATTTTTGAGTAGGTTCCTCGGCTACATAAATTTCTTTTGTATTCTGATTGATATAGTATCGTTTCTTTCTACTTTTATCTACAAATCCTAATGGAGTCATGTTATTAACTATTTTTGACATATTAACGTTTCCTCCTTAATTTATCATATAAAAAGTCAAATCCTGTATTGAGAATAAACCCGAATGCAAACCCAGCTACAACATCCAAACCCGGAACTGGTATAGCCATACCGGCTGCCATTCCAGCCTCCCCCAATACAAAGTGTGCTCCTGTTTTAGTGAGAGCATCAGCCGTATCTTCTCCCTCGGCTTTTTGCATTCCATAATCTATAATGACTCCATATCCGGTGTCATCTTCAGCGTAAAGAGCCCATTTACTAAACTCACTCATACCTTTGCCAAGAACAGCATCTCTTGTTTCTTCTCCTAAATTGAAACCTCCCTCATCGGCTTTTTCTGCTCTTTCCCCTTCTTCTGCTACAAGCTGAGCTTCTTTAGAATAATAAGCAGATTGTGGTACATAATTTGGATAATAAGCTACGTTAGAATTACTATACCCTCCGGATGAATAAGCATAACCTCCAAAGTAAGAGTATCCTCCACCATAACCATAACCATCATAAGTTGGTGCATAATAAATCACTGGCGCAATATAATTCGGCACATACTCGTAGCCATTGGCATAATAAGTCGTCGCATAAGGATTGCTCGTGTTGTAATAAACA